>CAZJBC010000012.1:0-19375 GCA_964543805.1 uncultured Brevundimonas sp. | reverse complement strand
AGGCCAGTTCGATGAAGTGGGCGCCCTTCAGCGCGCTCTCCGAGAACAGCACGCCATTGTTGGCCAGGATCGCCACCGGCTGGCCCCAGATGTGGGCGAAGCCGCAGACGAGTGTCGTCGCATAGAGCGCCTTGAACTCATCGAAGGCCGAGCCGTCGACGATGCGGCCGATCACCTCGCGCACGTCATAGGGCTGGCGCACGTCGGTCGGCACGATGCCATAGAGACCCTCGGGATCGAGTTTCGGCGGCTCGGGTTCGCGGATCACGGGCCCTGCCGGCCGCGTCGTGTTCAGCCGCCCGACGATGGAGCGGACGATCTGCAAAGCGTGCTCGTCATTGTCGGCGACGTGATCGACAACGCCCGACTTACGCCCGTGGGTGTCGGCGCCGCCCAGTTCCTCGGCGCTGATGATCTCGCCGGTCGCCGCCTTCACCAGCGGCGGTCCCCCTAAAAATATGGTGCCCTGGTTGCGCACGATAACGCTCTCGTCGCTCATGGCCGGCACATAGGCCCCGCCGGCGGTGCAGCTGCCCATGACGCAGGCGATCTGCGGTATGCCCGCCGCGCTCATCTGCGCCTGGTTGAAGAAGATGCGGCCGAAATGGTCGCGGTCGGGAAAGACGTCGGCCTGGAACGGCAGGTTCGCCCCGCCGGAATCGACCAGGTAGATGCAGGGCAGGCGGTTCTCCAGGGCGATCTCCTGGGCCCGCAGGTGTTTCTTCACCGTCATGGGCACATAGGCGCCGCCTTTGACCGTGGAGTCGTTGCACACCACCATAACCTCGCGCCCGGCCACGCGGCCGATGCCGGTGATGATGCCGGCGCCCGGCGTCTCGCCCTTGTAGAGACCGTGGGCGGCCAGCTGGCCCAGCTCCAGGAAGGGTGTTCCGGGATCAAGCAAGCGCTCCACCCGCTCGCGCGGCAGCAGCTTGCCCCGCTCGACGTGGCGTTTGCGAGTCGCCGCGGGTCCGCCCTCAGCCGCCTCCGCCACGTGAGCGCGCAGTTGACCGACAAGGGCGCGATTGACCTTGGCGTTGGCCACAAAGCCTTCGGAAGCCGTATCGATGCTGCTGGAAAGGATGCTCACACGCCCACCAGTTCGCGGCCGATCAGATAGCGGCGGATTTCGTTGGTGCCGGCGCCGATGTCGTAAAGCTTGGCGTCGCGAAGGTAGCGCTCGACCGGCCACTCCTTGGTATAGCCCGCCCCGCCCAGGGCCTGGATGGCTTCTGCCGCGACCTTCACGGCGTTTTCCGAGGCCATCAGGATCGCGCCCGCCGCATCGACCCGGCTTGATCTGCCTTCATCACAGGCCCGGGCCACGGAATAGACGTAGGCGCGGGCGGAATTGAGCGCGACGTACATGTCGGCGATCTTGCCCTGCATCAGCTGAAACGAGCCGATCGGCTTGCCAAACTGTTTGCGGTCACGGACGTAGGGCAAGACGACGTCCAGGCAGGCCTGCATGATCCCCAGCGGCCCGCCGGACAGCACGGCCCGTTCATAATCCAGCCCGCTCATCAGCACGCCCACCCCGCCGTGCAGCGGACCCAGCACCGCCTCTTCGGGAATTTCGCAGTCCTGGAACACCAGTTCGGCGGTGTCGGATCCGCGCATGCCCATCTTGTCCAGCTTGGGCGAGACGGTGAAGCCGGGCGTGCCCTTTTCGATAATGAAGGCGGTGATCGCATTGCCGTCGCCGCTCTTGGCGTAGACGACCAGAGTGTCGGCATGGGGCGCGTTGGTGATCCAGAACTTGGTTCCGTTCAGCACCCATCCGGCATCGGTCTTGCGGGCGCGCAGGGCCATTGAGACGACATCAGAGCCCGATCCCGCCTCGCTCATGGCCAACGAGCCGACATGCTCGCCGCTGATCAGGGGCGGCAGATATTTGTGCTTCTGGTCCTCGCGGGCCCAGCGGCGGATCTGGTTGATGCACAGGTTGGAGTGGGCGCCGTAGGACAGCCCGATCGAGGCCGAGGCGCGGGAGACTTCCTCGACCGCCACCACGTGTTCCAGATACCCCAGACCCAGGCCGCCGTACTCTTCCTCGACGGTGATCCCGTGAAGACCCAGCGCGCCCATCTTGGGCCACAGGTCGCGGGGGAAGGCGTTGTCGGCGTCGATCTTCGCGGCGATGGGGGCGATCACATCGGCCGAGAACCGCGCCGTGGTCTCGCGGATCGCATCGGCCGTCTCGCCGAGACTGGGCGCCCTCTGTTCGTACATGATCTTCCTCGCCGGCCGCTTGCCGAGCCTTGTGCTGCTCGTATCCCCCCGAACGGGCGAGCGCAACACGGGCCGGTACAGGGAAGAAAAGCTGGTGCCGCCGGGCAGGATTGAACTGCCGACCTCAGCATTACCAATGATGCGCTCTACCACTGAGCTACGGCGGCCCGCTTGAGGAAGGGGGCCTATAGCGAAGGAACCTGTGAACGTGAAGCCCTCATTCGCCCCTTGACGGCATGGGCGACAGATTGGCTCATGTCGTCCGTGAAAACCCCCAAGCCGCCGCCCCTGCCCAAGGATGTACGCGAGGCCAAGCTGGCCGCGGCCCTGCGCGCCAATCTGAAACGGCGTAAAGGACTTTCCACGGCCAAACCCGGGCGTGAAACATAAACTGGCTCGCGCCCCTTGCGCGGGGCCGCAGCCATCCTATTCAATGGCCGTGGCAGGGAAGGGTGAGCATGGACCGAATCGCGATCACGGGCGGGCAGACGCTGCACGGTGAGATCCCGATTTCGGGCGCGAAGAATTCCGCCATCAAGCTGATGGCCGCGGCCCTGCTGACCGACCAGCCCCTGCGTTTGACCAATATGCCGCGTCTGGCCGACACCCGGTTCATGGCCCAGTTGCTGCGCCGCCTGGGCGTGGTGATCACCGAGTGGGACGAGGGGGCCGAGCAGATCACCGTCCTGCACGCGGCCGAAATTACCTCGGCCTTCGCCTCCTACGACCTGGTTCGCCAGATGCGCGCCTCGTTCAACGTGCTGGGGCCGCTGGTCGCGCGCACCGGCCACGCCAAGGTCAGCCTGCCCGGCGGCTGTTCGATCGGCGCGCGGCCGGTCGATCTGCACCTGAAGGCGCTGGAGGCGCTGGGCGCGACCATCGATCTGCACGAGGGCTATGTCTACGCCCAGGCGGCGCGCGGGCTGAAGGGCGCGGAGATCGAGTTTCCGTTCGTTTCGGTCGGCGCGACCGAACACGCCATGCTGGCCGCGGTCCTAGCCAAGGGCGTCACGGTGCTCAAGAACGCCGCCTGCGAGCCCGAGATCGGCGACCTGGCCGCCTGCCTGAACGCCATGGGCGCCAAGGTTGAAGGGGCGGACACCTCGACCATCACCATCACCGGCGTGGCCAAACTGAAGGGCGCGACCCATTCGGTCATTCCCGACCGCATCGAGACCGGCACCTATGCGGTGGCCGCGGCCATGGCCGGCGGAGAGGTGCGCCTGACCCGCACCCAGGCCGGCTTCAACCAGGCCCTGATCGACAAGCTCATCGAGGCAGGGGTTTCCGTGACGCCGACGCCCGATGGCCTGATCATCAAGCGCGACCCGGCCAAGCGGCTGAAAGCCGTCAATATCGAGACTGCGCCCTATCCGGGTTTCGCCACCGACCTGCAGGCCCAGTTCATGGCCCTGATGACCACGGCCCAGGGCGAGAGCATCTTCAAGGAAACCATCTTTGAAAACCGCTTCATGCACGCACCGGAACTGTCGCGTCTGGGCGCGGTGATCGCCGTGGCCGGCGGCGAAGCGGTGGTGTTGGGCGTCGACAAGCTGCGCGCCGCCCCGGTCATGGCAACCGACCTGCGCGCCTCGGTCAGCCTGGTGATTGCGGGGCTTGCCGCCGAAGGCCGCACCGTGGTCAACCGCGTCTATCACCTGGACCGCGGGTTCGAGCGGCTGGAGGAAAAACTCTCGGCCTGCGGGGCGCAGATCGAGCGGCTAAAGGGCGCCGAGGGCGAGGACGAAGCCGCCTGATGGCCATTGCCCCGCTGAAACTGCTCGCCGAGGACGCTGAGGACCTGGCCGTGATCTCCGCCGCCCTGCAGGACGCAGTGGCCAAGATCGGCGACATCCATTTCGACGCCAAGGCCCGCGCCCTGACCATCGCCTTCAACCGCTTCCGTTGGGAGGCCAAGTCCAGCGAGCGCGTCCGCGCGGGGCTGCAGATCGACAGCGTGCTCTCGGTCCAGAGCCGAAAACTGCGGCGCGGCGCCAAGGATGCGGTGGTCGAACTGCTGGCCATCACCTTTGAGCCCGCCGAGGCTCCGGCCGGTGTCCTGACCCTGACCTTCGCCGGCGGCGGCGACCTGCGCTGCCAGGTGGAATGCGTCGACGCGGTGCTCGCGGACGTATCCACACCCTGGCCTGCGAAACATAAGCCGAAGCATTAGGGCTTGTCCCAGGGATGACATAACCGCCCCTGACGCCTAGATAGCCCGCCATGCGCTGGTTCACCGCCTCCGACCCCGGTTTCGACGCCTCGTTCAGGATCTTCCTGAACGAGCGGCGCGGCTCGCCTGCCGATGTGGATTTGGCGGTGGCCGAGATCCTTGAGGGCGTGCGCACCGGCGGGATCGCCGCGGTGCTGGGTTATGCCAAACGTTTCGACCGGGTCGAGCTGACCGAGGCGGGCCTGCGGGTGACGCCTGAAGAGATTGAGGCTGGCGCCGCCGCCTGCGATCCGGCCGTGCGCGAGGCCATCGCCTTCGCCGCCAAGCGCATTCGCGCCTACCACGCCCGTCAGCGGCCGGCCGATCAGCAGTGGACGGATGAAGCCGGGGTCGAACTGGGCTGGCGCTGGACGCCGATCGAGGCGGTGGGCGTCTATGTGCCCGGCGGCCGCGCCGCCTATCCCTCCACCGTGTTGATGAACGCCATTCCGGCCCAGGTGGCGGGCGTATCGCGCATCGCCATGATCACCCCGCCCGGCCAGATGTCGCCGGCGGTGCTAGCGGCGGCCAGGGAAGCCGGGGTCACCGAGATCTGGCGCCTGGGAGGCGCCCACGGTTGCGCGGCGCTTGCCTATGGCGCCGGGCCCATCGCGCCGGTCGACAAGATCGTTGGGCCGGGCAACGCCTATGTCACCGCCGCCAAGCGCCGGCTCTACGGCGTGGTCGGCATCGACGCTCTGGCCGGCCCGTCCGAGATCGTTGTCGTGGCCGATGCGAAGAATGATCCGGCCTGGATCGCCGCCGACCTGCTCAGCCAGGCCGAACACGACCCGGACGCCCAGTCGATCCTGATCACGCCGGACGCCGATTTCGCTCGCGCGGTCGAGCGCGCCATCGAGGCTGAGCTGTCAGTGCTGTCCACCGGCGAGGTCGCCCGCGCCTCGTGCGACGCCAATGGCGCCATCATCATCGCCGATCTCGACGCCTCGCCCGCCCTGGTGGACGCCATCGCGCCCGAGCACGTGGAATTTGCGGTGGACGCGCCCGAACGTCTGGCCGATCGCGTTCGCCACGCCGGCGCGATCTTCCTGGGCCGCTACACGCCCGAAGCCATCGGCGACTATGTGGCCGGATCGAACCACGTCCTGCCCACCAGCCGGGCGGCGCGGTTTTCGTCGGGCCTGTCGATCTATGACTTCATAAAGCGCACCTCGATCGTCAAATGCAGCCCCGCGGCCTTTTCGATCCTGGGGCCGCAGACCGCGGCCCTGGCGCAAGCCGAGGGCTTGCCCGCGCACGCCCGCTCGGCCACCATCCGGACCAATGACTGATCACCGGCTCCAATCCGTGACGATAGACCCGGGCATGCTGGCCTCGGCGACGCGCGATCAGGAGCAGGAGCGGGAAGTCGCCATCTATGACCTGCTGGAGAAGAATTCGTTCCAGCCCGACGGCGCGGCCTGCGGTCCCTATGACCTCAACCTGTCGCTGGTGGAAAACCGCCTGGCCTTCGACATCGCCGGTCCCGGCTACATGCGCCGGCATCTTCTGTCGCTGACGCCGTTCAAGGGCATCCTCAAGGACTATTTCATGGTCTGCGAGAGCTATTTCGACGCCATCCGTCATTCGACGCCGAGCCAGATCGAGGCGCTGGACATGGGCCGGCGGGGTCTGCACGACGAAGGCTCCAAGCTGCTGCGTGAGCGGCTGGCTGGCAAGGTAGAGACCGACCACGACACGGCCCGGCGCCTCTTCACCCTGATCTGCGCCCTGCACTGGAGAGGCTGAAGGTGGAAGGCCGGCCCGGTTCGGTTCTGTTCGCCTGCAATCTCAACTCCGTCCGCTCGCCCATGGCCGAGGCGCTGATGAAACTGATGTACGGCTACGACATCTATGTGGACAGTTGCGGGGTCGAGCCGCAGGACGCGCTGGATCCCTTCGTCGTCGAGGTGATCGACGAGGTGGGCGGGGACCTGTCGCATCACAAGCCGAAAAGCTTCGACCAGCTCAATGACGGCTCGTTCGATGTGATCATCACCCTGACGCCCGAGGCGCACCATCACGCCATGGATCGCGCCCACGGCAAGGCGGTCGAGGTTGCCTACTGGCCGACCCACGATCCGACCACGGCGAGCGGCTCTCGCGAACAGATTCTGCAATCCTACCGCCAGACGCGGGATCATTTGCAGCGCCTGATCGTTGAACGGTTCGGCGATCCGCTATCGCTTGGCGGTTGACGAAAAACGTATTGAGGATCATGGCAGGGCGCGCGGTCCGCGGCGGGTCGCAGCACGGGAAAGGCTTTATGGCGAAAGAAGAACTTCTGGAATTTCCGGGCACAGTCAGTGAACTGCTGCCGAACGCCACCTTCAGGGTGACGCTGGAGAACGATCACGAGATCATCGCCCACACCGCCGGCAAGATGCGCAAGAACCGCATCCGTGTCCTGGCCGGCGACAAGGTCCTGGTTGAAATGACGCCCTATGATCTGACCAAGGGCCGCATCACCTACAGATTCAAATAGCCGGGGCGGCCAGGGCCATGCTCGTCCTTGCGAGCGCAAGCCCGCGCCGGCTGGACCTGCTGAGGCAGGCCGGGATCGAGCCGGACCGCATTGTTTCCACCGACATTGATGAAACCCCGCTCGCGGACGAGACGCCGCGGCGCCTGGCCGTTCGCCTGGCCCTGGCCAAGGCGCGCGTCGCCCACCAGGGCGGCCAGTTCACCCTTGCCGCCGACACCGTCGTCTGCGTCGGCCGGCGGATTCTGCCCAAGGCCGAGACTGAAAACCAGGCGCGCGACTGCCTGACCCTGTTGTCGGGCCGCGCCCATCGGGTGTTGAGCGCCGTGGCCCTCATCGGCCCGGACGGGCGCATCGCCCAGCGCCTGTCTGAGACCCGCCTGCATTTCAAACGCCTGACCGCCCGCGAGCTTGAGGACTATCTGGCCGGCGGCGAATGGCGCGGCAAGGCGGGCGGCTATGGCGTCCAGGGAAGGGCCGGCGGCTTTGTCATCGATCTTTCCGGTTCGTACACGGGGGTTGTCGGCCTGCCGCTTTATGAGACCCTGTGCCTTCTGGATGGACTGGGGTTTGCGCGATGAGCCGGCGCTGCGCCTATATCGACCGGTCGGTGGGCGAGACCCGCGCCGTCGTCACCCTGGATCGCAGACCCGAACGGTTGCTGATCCGCCGGGATGCCGACATGCCCAGCCAGCGCCTGGGGGCGCGGTCGAACGCGCGGGTCGTCGCGGCCGAACGCAGCCTGGCGACCGCCTTTCTGCGCATGCCTGACGGACCGGACGCGGTTACGCCGCTGCGCCCCGGCGAGGTTCTGACAAACGGCGCCTCGGTGTCGGTCGAGGTGACGGCCGAGCCACGCGCGGGCAAGGGCGCGGTGGTCCGGGTTCTGGAAGCCGCGGCCGGACCGCCGCGCCTGACCGCTGAGGCGCCCGAGCTGGAAGACCTGCTGGGACTGTGGGCGCCGGTCGATATCCTTGAAGGATTTGACGCGCGCGACATCGCCGACGAGGCGCAGGATGCGGCCCTGCAGGCCGAGCACCCCTTGCCCGGCGGCGGCGACATCGCCATCGAAACCACCCGGGCCCTGACCGCCATCGACGTCGACGTCGGCGAGCGAGGCGGCGGCGATGCGCCTCGCTCGCTGCGTCAGACCAATCTGGCGGCCATCGAGG
The DNA here is from genome assembly GCA_964543805.1 of uncultured Brevundimonas sp. Taxonomy (GTDB): domain Bacteria; phylum Pseudomonadota; class Alphaproteobacteria; order Caulobacterales; family Caulobacteraceae; genus UBA5005. Next base: position 11,277 of record CAZJBC010000012.1, on the reverse strand, counting down.
TTGGCGCGCGTCTGCTGCGGCTGAAGGGCCTGGGCGGGCTGGTGGTCTTCGACCTGGCGGGCGAAGGTCACAATGGTCCGGCGATCACCGCCGCGGCCAAGGCGGCGTTCGCGGCCGATGCGCCTGGCGTATCGCTGGGCCCGATCAGCCGGTTCGGTCTGTTCGAGCTGGCCCTGCCCTGGCGGATCACGCCGCTGGCCGAGCGCCTGCTGGATGAAGACGGCCAGATCTCGGCCATGACCGCCGCCCTGTCCCTTTTGCGGGCCATCGAGCGGGAAGGCCGGGCCAATCCGGGCGCCCGGCTGACCGCTTCCTGCGCGCCGGAGGTTGGCGAGGCGGCCAAGCCGTATCTGCCCGCGCTCGCCGGCCGGATCGGCGCGCGGTTTTCCCTGGATGTGCGCCCCGGCGCCTCGCGGACCCGTATCGACGTGAGGGCGCTGTGACGCCGTGTCCGATCTGCGGCAAGCCGCCGGCGGCGGAATACCGGCCGTTCTGCTCGAAACGCTGCGCCGATGTCGATCTGCAGCGATGGCTTTCGGGCCGGTACGCCATTCCGGGGGAAGAGGCCCAGGACGAAGATGCGACGGATCGTCCCACCGAGGAAGACTAGCCGTCCCTTGCCTGCTGGACAGGTCCCGGAGCCTCGCCTATAGAGCCCACCCCTGCGCGCCTGGGTAGCTCAGTTGGTAGAGCAGCGGATTGAAAATCCGCGTGTCGGTGGTTCGAATCCGCCCCCAGGCACCATTCTCTGATCTCTGTCAGATAACGGAACTCCGAACCCAGTCAGATAACAGACGTTTTTGCGCCGCAATGCGAATATTGCGGTTGTTGGGCGTTTCATATCGAATAACGGTGCGACTATATTGTGCAGCGCACAATCTAGCGCTGATAGGCCGCAGGAAAGCGAAAGATTCACCTGTCGGGCCTCTTGACGCTGCAAGATCGTGTTGCCAAGACACCTCATAACTTCGAATTCTAACGCTCACGCGAGAGTTCGTTCTGGTCGAAATTCCAGAGTGGACGTCGCAAAAAGCGAGTAGAACATTGGTGGGGACGCTGGCGCTGCCGCATGACGCGGTCTGGGCCTACAATCAGGAACTGGCGACACATGCTCGATTCTCGACGACTGAAATCTCTCATTGCCGCGCTCGGCGTCCTGGCTCTGCTCGCCAGCGCGCCCGTGGCCCACGCCGCCAAGGCCAAGGCCAAGGCCGCTGAGCCCGCAGCTGCAGCGGCTCCCGCCGCCACGCCTGATGCGGCCGCCGCCGCTCCGGCCGATGACGCCGCCGCCGCGGCCGACGCGACCACCGCCGCGCCGAAGACAGTCAAGGACACCTTGAAAGCTTCCGGCGGCCTGACCCCCTGGACCATGTTCGTCAACGCGACGATCGTCCCGAAGGTTGTGATGATCGGCCTGCTGATCGCCGCGGCCGTCAGCTGGATGGTCCTGATCCTCAAGCTTTTCGAATTTTCGACCATGGGCAAGGTGTCGAACCGTTTCATTGAAGCCTTCCGTTCGGCCAAGTCTATCAGCGACATCGGCAAGATCGCCATGTCGGAAGAATTCGACGGCAACCCGCTGGCCGACATGGCCGCCGGCGCCGCCCAGGAAGTCGAACTGTCCAAGCAGGCTGGCCTCAATGTCAGCGGCGCTCACCGTGACTCCACGCTCGACCGCGCCAATCACGCGGTTCACGCGGTGCAGTCCTCGCTGGGCAAGCGTATGGCCGGCGGCATGCAGTTCCTGGCCTCGGTCGGCTCGACCAGCCCGTTCGTGGGTCTGTTCGGTACGGTGTTCGGGATCATGAACTCCTTCATCGGCATCGCGACCAGCGGTACGACGAACCTGGCCTCTGTTGCGCCCGGTATCGCCGAAGCGCTGCTGGCGACCGCGATCGGTCTGTTCGCCGCTATTCCGGCGGTGGTCATGTACAACTACTTCCAGACCCGCATCTCGGCCTTTGGCGCCCGGACGGAAGGCTTCATCGCCGAACTCGAAAACGCCATCTCACGCCAGCTCGACAAGGGGGCGTAACCCCTTATGGCCGCCAAACTCGCAGGAACGGGTGGGGGCAAATACGATCTCGGACAGAACAACGAGATCAATGTCACACCCTTCGTGGACGTGATGCTGGTTCTGTTGATCATCTTCATGGTGGCGGCGCCGCTCGCCACCGTGTCGGTCGAGGTCAAGCTTCCCAAAGCCTACACCCCGCCGATCACAAACCCGGAAAAGATCGTCTATATTTCCCTTCAGAAAACCGGAAAGGTCTTCGTGGGCGACAATCCCAGTTCAAACGAACAGGTCTGCAAGGATGTCACCACCGCCATCGGTGATCGGGATCCCACGAAAGAGCGTATCTATATCCGGGGCGACAGTGACGTTCAGTACATGAACTTCATGCGCGTCCTGGGGCACCTTCAGGACTGCCAGTTCTACAGCGTGGCGCTCGTGGGTGAAGACGCTCGCAGCAAGGGCGGTGGATGAGCCATGGCCGATCAAGAACCCATACAGGCGCCGCCCGTCCGGAATATTTTCGACGGCCCGCCGAAGAACAGGACTAGCGGCAAGGCGTTTGCGACCGCGTTCGGCATCGTCCTTGTCATGTTCGTGTCGCTTGGCATCTACATGAAGAACGCCAAGTTCGTGCCGCACTTTCTGCACTTTCACGACGACAGGCTGAAGACGGAGATTATCAAGCCGCCCCCTCCGCCGCCGCCGCCGCCTCCGCCTCCCCCTCCGCCCCCTCCGCCACCGCCGCCGCCGGACGAGCCGCCGCCGCCGCCGCCGCTGATTCAGCCGCGCGTGACGGCGCCGCCTCCGCCGTCGATGCCGGTGCCCCAGCTGCCGATTCCGGCCGTGCCGGAACCCAAGCCGCAACCGCCTGGTCCGCCAGCGGCCGTCAAGGGTCCGCCGCCGCCGCCACAACGGCCGTCGGTGATCACGAACCCGGATTGGGACTCGCAACCGTCGGCGGCTGACATCAACAAGGCCTATCCTCCGCGGGCCTTGCGGATGAACAAGGATGGCCGTGTGACGCTGCACTGCGTCGTCAATGACAACGGCACCCTGAGCAGCTGTACGGTAACGTCTGAAACCCCGGCCGGCAGCGACTTCGGCTCAGCCGCCATGTCGATGGTCAGCAGGTTCAAGATGAAGCCGCAGATGAAGGACGGGGCGCCGGTCGGCGGCGCCGCGATCAACATCCCGATCATCTTCACCCCCATGTAGGGTGAGACTTTAGACAAGGCGAACGCCTCGGAGCCGGCTGGTTCCGGGGCGTTTTCTTTTTGGGCTGCGATGCGGCTTTCCCTTCGGAAGAAACCGCATTAGAACCCTCGCTCCGCGCGGAATGCCGCCTTAGCTCAGTTGGTTAGAGCGCTAGATTGTGGATCTAGAGGTCCTCGGTTCGAACCCGAGAGGTGGTACCACGCGTCCTTCCGGGGAGATCGCAAGGACGACACCGGAATGAACGATCAAAAGGGCATGACGGTTCTGGTGGCCGGCGCCGGTGTTTTCGGCCTGGCCATAGCGCTCGCCCTGGCCCGGGCCGGCGCGGCCGTTCGTCTGATTGACCCGACCGGCGGAACAGACAGCGCTTCGGCGATCGCCGCCGGCATGCTGGCGCCCGCCTTCGAAGCCGCGCTGGATGCGCACAGCGCCGGCCATTTTGCGCTTTTGCGTCGCGCGCGCGACCTTTGGCCGGCCTTCGCCGAAGACCTGGGTCCGACAGGTCTTGTGCCTTGCGGGGCGACAATGACCGCCGCTGCCGACGTCCTGGCCCGCGCCGCGGCGGGCCTGGCGCGCGAGGGCGCCTCGTTCGAAACCATTCCGGGCGGATTGTTCACCAGCGAAGACTGGCGAATTGAGCCGTCCATGGCCCTGGCCGCCATGCGCGCCCGACTTTCCGATCTGGGCGGGCGCCTCATTGCCGGCACGGTCACCACGGCCGAGGCCAAGGCGGTCACGCTGGCCGGCGGCGAGCGTCTGACGGGCGAGGCTGTGGTGCTGGCCTGCGGTTACGCAGGGCTCGGTCTGGCCGCCGAGCTTGCCGTTCTTGCGCCGATCAAGGGCCAGATCCTGAGGTATGACGTCGGCGCGCTTAACGGCGGGCCGATCCTGCGTGGCGAGGCGGGCTATGTTGTTCCCTCGCCATCCGGGCCCGCCGCCGGGGCCACCATGCAGGCGGGCGTCAGCGACCGGGACCTCGAGCCCGACGTCATCCGGCTTCTGACCGCCCAGGCTGAACGCCTGGCGCCAACCCTGGCGGGCAGAAAGCCGGCGGCGTTTGCGGGCGTGCGCCCGGCCACCCCGGACGGCCTGCCGTTGATCGGCCAGGCCGAGAGCGGCGTGTGGCTGGCCAGCGGCGCGCGGCGCAACGGCTGGCTGCTGGCGCCGCTGGCCGCGGCCCTGACGCTTCAGGGCCTGACCGGCGGCGCCGTCGAGCCGGCGTTCGCGCCCGGGCGGTTCAGCCTCCGGCGCTGAAGTCGATCGGAATGCGCACGCTTGCGCCGCCGACCGCCTGTCCGTCGATGGTGCGCGGGCTCATCTTGAAAAACGGGGCCAGTTTCAAGGCGGCCGCGCCAAAGCCGGCGGTGGCGGGCGTCTCGGCCGCGACCTGACAGTTGGCGACCGTCCCGTTCACCAGAACCTGACAGGCCAGCTCGGCGCGGCCCGACACGCCCATGCGCAAGGCGCGGGGTGGATAGATGGCGTTGGTCTGGGCCTGGCTGGGCGTGGCGATCCAGTTGGGGTCACGGATGGTCTTGAGCGGCGGCGGCGAGGGGGGAATCGAGGGCCCAACCGCGGTCGCGACCTGGGTCGGCAGGGTGGCGATGGGCCCGGTGGCCGGCGGCGCCTCGTTGGCCGCGACCGGCAGGGTGTCGACCTGCGTGACCGGCGGCGGCTCGGTCGTCCGTACTGAAGTTGTCTCCTGGGGCTGCACCGGCTTGTCGCGGGACGGGGGCGGCTGGACGGGTCTGGGGATCAGGCGCTGGAAGAAGACCGTCGTCGGCAGCGGCGGATTGTCAGCCGTGGGCGCGGCGTGAAACCGCTGCTCGGCGAAAAACAGCCCCAGGGCCCCGTAGGCGGCCACAACCAGGCTGACGGCCAGCACCGTCTTGCGGTTGAAGGTCAGCCGCGGTCCGCTGCGGTAATAAAGGTCGGCAAGGGTACGCTCGTTCGGTTCCAGTCTGATGGCCATCATGGCGCGCTTCCTCCTGTTGGCCGGGGAGCCGGGAAGGCGCCACGGCCCGCGAATGATGCGCCCTGAAAAGTTTACAAGCAAGAAATATTACGCAACATTGCGATAGGTTGCTAAAGAGAAACTTAGAATTCGTTAACCATAAACGCCGATCAATCCCTCATGCCGGTCGAGTCCATAAAAGGGGTTGTCGAAGCCGCGATTCAACGCGCGTCCGCCGCCACCGGCGTGGACTTCAGCTTCCTGATGGGCACGGCCAAACGCGAAAGCGCGATGAACCCGGCCGCCAAGGCCGGCGCCTCCAGCGCCGCGGGGCTCTTCCAGTTCGTCGAGCAGACCTGGCTGGGCACGCTGAAGACCTACGGCGCCAAATACGGCTATGGCCGCTACGCCGATATGATCGAAAAGGGCTCTGACGGTCATTACCGTGTCCCTTCGGGCGCGGATGCGCGCCAGAGCGTGATGGATCTTCGGTTTGATCCCAGGGCCGCCTCGCTGATGGCGGGCGAGTTGACCAGCGAGCATGCGGCCTATCTTCGCGGCAGCGTCGGACGCAATCCGACCTCCGGCGAGCTTTACGCCGCCCACTTCCTGGGACCGGAAGGCTCGGCCCGCCTGATCAAGGCGGTGCAGACCAGTCCCCAGGCGCCCGCCGCCACCCTGTTCCCAGACGCAGCCCAGGCCAATCACTCGATCTTCTATCGCGGCGGCCGGGCGGCCACGGTGGCCGAAGTCTACGCCAATCTGACGACCACAGCCGCCGCCTCCGCGACCGCGCCGGGCGCCGCGACCCCCGCTGCCCCGCCTGACCGGGCGTTTGTAGAGTATGCCTCGGGCCGCCAGATTGATCGTATTCAGCAGCAGCGCGAACTGGTCAATCTGGTGCTCCGCGGCTCGAGCGACACCGACGGATCCAGCAGCACCAGCAGCGCCGTCAGCGGCTCCATATTCGATGCGGCCCTGATGCGGGCGATCGCCTACGACCAGGCGCGGCAAAAATAGCTAGGCGGCGTTGGCCGCGCTCAACTGACCTTCCAGTTCCAGGATCGCCAGAGCCCGGGCGACAGCGGCTGCCGTCACCGGCGGGCGCACGACGCCGCTGCACCCAGCGGCCAGACAAGCCGTGGCGGTTTCGGCCTCGCCGTCGGTCATCACCAGAACCGGCGTTGCTGATCGCGCGCCGTTCAGAAGGAGCACTGTTTCGGCGGATCCGGCCACGATCACGTCCACGTGGCAGGTCTTGAGCAGTTCGCATGCGCGGTCGGAGCCCTGGGCATGGATGACCTGGTGCCCCAGATCCTCCAGCACGGCGCGCAGCCCGGCCGCGGCCAGACGGTTATCGAGCACGGTCATCACCAGCAGCGACCTGGCCCGGGCCGGCTGGACCGGTGCTTCCGTCTGGGCCATCGCTTGGGCGTCATAGGGCAGATCGAGCCAAAAGCAGCTGCCGGCGCCCAGGGCGCTGACGGCCTCCACCTGGCCGCCCATCAAGCCAGCCAGCGACCGGGCGAGCGACAGACCCAATCCGGCCCCGGCTACGCCCGCGCTGACGCGCTCGATGCGCTCAAAGGGCTCGAAGGCCAGTTCCACCTCCTCGGGCGACAGGCCCGGACCGGTGTCAGCGACCTCGAAGCGAGCCCGATCGGCGCCTTCCCGACGCACGCGCACTTCCACCCGGCCGCGGGTGGTGAATTTCAGGGCGTTACCCACCAGGTTGGACAGCACCTGCCGGGTGCGCAACGGATCGCCGATCATCGCGCCGGCCGCCAGGTCCTCTTCGACAAACACCGTCAGCTCAATGCCCTTGGCGGCCGCCTGGGGCTGGCCCAGGTAGACCAGGTCTCGCGCCAGCCGGGCGCCGTCGAAAGCCTGGCGCTCAACGACCAGCCGGCCGGCCTCGGCGTTTTCAGTATCCAGAGTGGCGTCCAGCACTTCGGAAAGATCGCGTGAGGCTTCCAGCGCCGCCTTCAGCTGCTCACGTGAAGGCGCCGAGCGGGCCGACAGACCTGCCGCCGCCGCCAGCACGTGTGTTACGCCCGCCAGTCCATTGCGCACTTCACTGCTGAGCGTGGCGATCAGGGCCGATTTCGATTTTGCCAGCTGACCGGCGGCCAGGGCCGAGGCCTCGCAGGCCCGCGCCAGCCGGTCGCGCTCGGCGGACAGGGCAAACTGGCGCTCCAGAATGCGGTTGACCAGCAGCGATAGCGTCATGCCTAGAGCCAGGGCGCCGCTGGCGAACCGGGCCATCTCCTGCGAGCCGGGGGTCAGGAAGAGACAGATCAGGGGCCCGGCGCAGGCGGCGGGGCCGACCAGCAGCAGGGCTGGCAGCAAGGGGGCGAGAAAGAAGAAGCAGGCCATGGCTCCGGCGCAGGCCAGAATCAGCAGCGACTCACGCGCCGGACCGGCGCCCAGGGCGAAGACGCTGATCTGGGCGATGGCCGCGGCCCAGAGCAAGGCTCCCAGCACATGAATCCGCGTGCGGGCGACTGGGTCGCGCAACAGGTCCGGTTTGCGCCGCACCGTGGTGGCCAGGGCGTAGAATCCACCCCAGTTGATGGCGAAGATCGCCAGGCTGACGATCATCAGCTGGCCGTTGGCGGCGAAGGATGAGGCCCAGGCGAACATCGCCAGACCGACCGCGAAAAAGATCAAGGCATAGGGCAGCAGCGCCGCCTGGGCGTCGAGCGCCATCAACCGCAGCGAAGGATCGCCAGGGCCGGCGCCCGCGTGATCACCCAGGGGAGGAGGGAGGGGAGAGGTGATCAGAACGGGCGCCTTTCCTGGTTGACGACCAACCTGTCACACCCCGCCTTTCAGTCCGGTTAGGAAACGGCCTTAACAAACCGTGCTCCACTAGGTTTTCGTTAAGCATAACCGGCCATTCTAAGCCTCGCCGGACAGTACGCGCTCCGGTCAGGGGATACCGATGGCGACCACCAGAACCGCCCTCACGGAAGAAGACATCCGCGCCCTCGTGAAGGGCCCGACGGCCGACGATCGCGCGATCGCCGCCCACAAGATCTGCCGCAGCATCGATCGGGACGACCTGACGCCGGAAGAACGCACCCGCGCCCACGAAATCCTCCGCCTGATGGCGGCCGACGCCGCCGAACTGGTGCGCCGGGCCCTGGCGGTCACGCTGAAGTCCTCGGACAACCTGCCGCACGATGTGGCGCTGCAACTGGCCCATGATGTGGACTCCATCGCCTTGCCCGTGCTGGCCTTTTCGCCGGCGTTTACGGACGAGGATCTCAAAGAAATCATCAAGCTGGGCGAGCCGGTCCGGCAGCTGGCCATTGCCCGCCGCCCCGAAATCTCCGAAGAGGTCACCGCCACCATCGTCGAGTTCGGCGGTGAAAAGGCTGTCGAAACCGCCATAGCCAACGACAACGCCCGCTTCTCGGAAATGAGCCTGCAGGGCGCCATCGACCGGTTCTCCAAGGCCGAGGCGGTTCTCCAGGCGGTGGCCTATCGCCAGGTGCTGCCGCTGTCCGTTACCGAGCGGCTGATCACCATGGTCAGCGACAATGTTCGCGAACACCTGGTCAGCCACCACGCCCTGACCGCTGAGACCGCCCTGCAGATCTCCTTGAGTGCCCGCGAGCGCGCCAGCGTCGATCTGGTCGATCAGGCCGGCCGCGCCGCCGACGTACGCAGTTTCGCCGGCCACCTGAACAAGGCCGGGCGGTTGACGCCTTCCCTGATGCTGCGCGCCCTGGCCCACGGACACATGAGTTTTCTCGAGCACGCCATCGCCGAGCTCTCCGGCGTGCCGCACCACCGCGCCTGGCTGATGGTGCATGACGCGGGGCCCCTGGGCCTGAAGGCGATCTACGAGCGCGCCGGCCTGCCCGCGCGGCTCTATCCGGCCTTCCGGGCCGGGATCGACACCTACCACGCGCTCGAGCGCGAAGGCGGCCTGTCCGACCGCGACAAGCTGCAGGAGCGCATGCTGGAGCGGTTCCTGACCCAGCCCCAGCCGGCCACCCGCGAAGACATGGACTACCTGATCGACAAGCTCGACCGGGTGCGTGGGGAAATCCGCGAACGTATGCAGGGCGTGGCCTAGGACATCGCCTCTAACAAAACGGCGCTCCACCGTACCGGCTAATGCGCGAGCGGCAAGGCGGCCCGGTGATCTCGGGGTGATAGGCCAGCCAATTGGCGCCGATCACCACCAGTAGCAGCGCCACGGCGCCGGACAGCGACACCCAGATCACGACCCAGTCGGGCTTCTTGCGATCTCTCACAGGCCGCTGACCGGGCGGCGAGGCCTACCGCGCCGCCGGAGCCCGTCCGGGGGCCGGCGTGGCCGAGGCCCGCGCGGCGGCCGCGTTGCGCTCGTCGGTGCGCGCGCCGGCCAGCACGTCTTCCAGAGCGTAGTTGCCCTCATGGCAGGCATACTCATAGATGCCCGGGCTGCGCACGAACTCGTATTCTCCACCCCAATCCTGGTCCCACAGGGTCGGGTCGTGGGCGGTAAACTGGTAGAGCAGGCGGTTCGGCGCCGTGCGGGTGAACTTTTCGATCATGGTCAGATTAGCGGACGAGCCGTTCAGATTGGTGCTCGACGGGAAGTTCGTGGTTTCCACCACCAGGGTGTCGCCCTCCCAGTGGCCGATGGAATCGCCCATGTATGGGCGCACGCCGTCGGTGCGGTGCTTGCCGTTCAGATGGACGATGCGCACGTCGTGGACCATCTCGACCCAGATGGCGACCGTGTCCTTGGTCTGCACGAACTGATAATTGTTGTTGTAGAGCTGCGAGAGCATGATCGGGCCCGAGCTGCGGCCGAACGACATGATGCAGCGCATGGCCAGGCCCGCCTGTTCCGGATTGTCGTACTGACCGCAGCGGGCCGCTCCGCCGCCGCCGCCGCCACCACCACCGCCGGCGCCGCCACGGCCGCCGCCGCCGCCGCCGCCGCCACGTCCCGCCGCCGGCGGACCGGCGTCTTCGCCCTCGCCTGCGCCGCCCACCGGACCGCGAGCGACCTGCGCGCCCGCTTTGGCGGCTGGCACCCGGCCGTTGGCCGGGAAGGTGATCAGGCTGGTGCGCGGCTCGCCGCCGACGCGCATGATCTTGTCGCCCGGATCGGTCCAGCCGGCGTTGTAGCCGCAGGCCGCGCCACGCGAGCCGCTCTGGCACTGGTCAGGCGTGTTGGCGCCCAGAGTTGGATCCGTCGGGGCGTTGAAGCTGGCGGTGCGGGCCGCGTTCGTGCCTTCGATGTCGCGCACCTCGGCCTCGGTATAGGCCTTGCGGTCGCCCAGCTTGGTGTCGCGTTCCAGCTTGGTCAGGGTGGCGTTGGACCAGAAGCCGCCGATGTCGGGGTGGCCGTCGCTGAGCCGCGGCGCATGATAGGCCGCCTTGGTCGCCGGCGCGGCCTTGGCGTTTGCCGGGCCAGGCGCGGCCGCCTTGGCCGGCGCGCTTTTCGCCGCCGGAGCCTGGGTCTGCGAGAGCGCCGCCGCCGGAACGATCGCACAGGCGACGGCCGCCGCGATCAGGAAATGAGTGGTGATGCGCATATGGTTTCCAGTTCCCCAGCCAGATATATTTTGCCGCTGACAGTACACCCAGTGGTAAAGGGATCAAGCAGGACCGGACAGGGGAACCGGGCGCGACAGCGTTACGGGAGGATCTGATGAACCGAAGATTGGCATGTGTGGCGGCGCTCGCCTTCAGCCTGACTGTCCCCGCCATCGCCCGGGCCAGCGTGGCCCTGACCAATGGCCAGGGCGCGACCGCGCCCTGCACCGGCATCGGGCCGATCGGCGGGCCGGCTGCGGAACATTGCGGCGTCATGTTCGAGCAGCAGGGTTTTATCCGTGACGGGCAGATTGGCGTTTCGGGTCTGACGATCGGGGTCGCTGGCCAGGACGACGGAGTCGTAACCGCTGTCGTTGCAGGATCATCAGCCGAGCAGGCGGGATTGCGACGCGGCGACCTGATCGTCAGCATAGAAGGCCACGCGGTTAAATCGACGCCCGGCGCCATCGCGGCCGAACGCATCTTTGGCCAGAAAGGCGACAAGATCACGGTGACCGTCCGGCGTGGTGGGGACAGCCGCAATGTC
>CAZJBC010000011.1:0-19703 GCA_964543805.1 uncultured Brevundimonas sp. | reverse complement strand
AACCTCCGCCAGCGCCGGCACCGCCCGGGGCCCGCGCCGCACCGGCCTGCACGCCGGCGACACCCCCGACACCGCCGGCTATGGGCGCGGCACGAGCCGCACGGGGATGACCGACGGCGATTCCACCGACACCGCCGGAAATGGCCACGGCACGCGCCGCACGGGCCTGACGGATGGCGATTCCACCGACACCGCCGGCAATGGCCGTGGCACGAGCCGCACCGGTCTGACCGACGGCGACTCCACCGACACTGCCGGCAACGGACGCGGCACGCGCCGCTCCGGCCTGACCGACGGCGACTCGACCGACACCGCCGGCAACGGACGCGGAACGAGCCGCACCGGCCTGACCGACGGCGACTCCACCGACACCGCCGGCAACGGCCGCGGCACGCGCCGCACCGGGCTGACCGATGGGGACTCGACCGACACCGCCGGAAACGGACGCGGCACGACCCGCTCGGGCCTGACCGACGGGGATTCGACCGATACGGCCGGCAACGGCCGCGGAACCCGCAGCGGTTTGACCGACAGCGATTCCAGGGACACGGCCGGCTATGGCCGAACCGGCAAGTAAGACGGCGGCGCTCGCAACCTCCGCCGCCTTAACCGCTCTGGAAAATCCCCTCGCCTGGCTGCTCGGCGGCAAGGCCGAGGGCTTCCTGACGGGCGCCTATGAAACCGAGCCGCTGATCGTCCGTCACGGCGATCCGGACCGGTTCAAGTCCCTGCTGACCATCGCCTCTATTGACCGGATCATCGCCGAGCGCGACCTGCGCGAAGGTCAGCTGGTCATCGCCAACGCCGCCCGGGATATCGCGCTGGAGGCCTATGTGACGCCGGCCGGCGCCATCGACCGGGCCGCCGTCGCCCAGCTCTATCGCAAGGGCGGCACCATCATCCTCAACCAGCTGCACCAGTCGGACATGAGGCTGGCCGATTTCTGCCAGTCGCTGGAGCGGATATTTTCCTGTCACGTTCAGACCAACATCTATCTGACCCCGCCCAGCAACCAGGGCTTCCACACCCACTACGACAAACACGATGTCTTCATCCTGCAGATCGAGGGCGAAAAGACCTGGCGGCTCTATGACCAGGTGGACGCGCCCTATCGCGGCGAAGGCTTCCAGCGCGAGGAAGTCGAGGGGCTGGAGCCGACGGACACCTTTGTCCTGCAGCCGGGCGATTGCGCCTATGTGCCGCGCGGCAAGATCCACGACGCCGTCACCAAGGGCGATGAGCCCTCCCTGCACGTCACCTGCGGCCTGATCGTGCGCACCTGGGCCGAACTGATGCTGGAGGCCGTCTCCGAGGTCTGCGTCGATGAGCCGGCCTTCCGCAAGAGCCTGCCGGCCGGGTTCGCCACGCCTGGCTTCGATCGGAAGGCGGCGGCGGCGACCTTTCAGTCCCTGCTGGCTGTGGTGGCCAAGAAGGCCGCCATGGACAATGCGCTTGATCTGATGAGCGATGCTTTGATCCGCTCGCGCGAGCCGAACATGAGCGGGGCGATCGTGCGGGCGACCCGGCCCGTCGAGGGCCTCTACCGCGCCGCCCCGTCCCTGTGGCGGTTCGAGCCGGAAGACGAGGGCGTGGTGCGGATGATCGCGCCCAACGGCGATGTCACCTTCACCACTGACCTGCAGGGCGCGGTCGACCGCATGCTGTCGGGCCAGGTGTTCGATGCGGCCGAGTTCGCCGAAGGACCGGCGCGGGAGCTGATGGTGAAGCTGCTGGCGCGGGGCCTGGTTGCCCCGTTGGTGCGGCCCTAGGCGGGGCAGCGTTCAAGCTTCGCTAACGGACCGGGGGAGTTCGCCTATGCGCCGACTGCATCTCGATCGCCGGTCCTTCCTGGCCAGGGTGCTGGGTGGAGCCGTCATCGCCGGCGGCGCCATCGAATTTGTGCTCGGCAAACGTGTCATGGCCGCCGAACTGGACCTTCGCAACTGGCGCAAGGGGCCAAAGGTGACCGACAACGACCTGACCGACATGCCGGGCGCCGGCAAGGGCGTGGCCACAGGGCGCACGGATTCCGACTCATCCGACGTTGTAAGGCGCGGGCGCACGGCGGTTACCGACCTTGATTCGGTCGACAGTCCCGATCACGGTTTCATGCGGCGCAGCGGCCAACGCCGAATCGTGAATGACGCCGACAACCAGGACATCGCAAGCAGCAGCCGAATTTACTATCAGACCGGCCGGACCGATGAGGATCCAACCGACGGCGTCAATGAAGGGCGTACCGGCATTACCGATATTGACGGCTCGGATCGCGCTGAAAGGGGTAATGGACCGGCCGGAGGCGGGGGGCGGCGCTAGATGCGTCTGACGCGGCGTTCGACGCCGCCGCGTTCGCCAAAGGCCCGGCGCAGGAGTTGCTGGCGCTTACGCCCCGCGGGCTCCGGCGAGGCATTCTTCGGCCAAAGGCCGAAGAATGGTGGAGCTAAGCGGAGTCGAACCGCTGACCTCTTGAATGCCATTCAAGCGCTCTACCAGCTGAGCTATAGCCCCGTTATCCGGGTGGTTCACAAGATACCGGCAAAGGTCCCCCGTGAAGGCGGCGGACACTATGCCGGGCGTATTATCCGATCAAGCGCGATTTCCTAGTCCCGTTCTTCGCCTTCTTCGGGCAGGCCGTCGATCTCGTCTTCGTCGAATTCGTCGTCGCCTTCCAGGAACGGAACGTCGTCGTCTTCCTCCACCGCATCTTCGTCGTCGGCGGCGAAATCAACGCCCAGACCATCGTCCGGTCCGGACTTCTTTTTCACGCCCACGCCTTCGACGGCGGTGTCATCGTCTTCGTCTTCGCCGACCACTTCCTCGACATCGACCTGATCGATTTCGGGAGTCTCGTCGGCTTCCTCGCCGAAATCATCCTCGGCCTCGACTTCAACGTCATCGGCCTCGGCTTCGGGCTTTTCGGGCAGTTCGTCCTCATGATCCACCGGCGAGCGCGGCCGCGAGCGGCGCGTCTTGACGACTTCTTCGGGGTCGAACTCGGTGGCGCACTTGGGACAGCGGGCCGGCCGCTTGGTGAGGTCGTAGAATTTCGCCCCACAGTTTGGGCAAATCTGTTTTTCGCCGAGTTCAGGTTTTGCCAAGACGGGGGGACCTTCGATGTTAGTCGCAAGCGGCGGGTCCCTTGCCACGCGTAAGGGGGCTTGTCAAAGCAATCCGCCCCCCACGCCAGATGAGCGGTCTGGCCTGTTATAAACTAACAGGATATAGGCGCTCCATGCGCCCGAAACCCTCCAACCTGCTGTATCTGGGCGTCGGCGCGCGATTGGCCCTGGCGCTGGGCTGCGCGGCCGTCGTGTGGGCCGTCACGCTGTGGGCGCTGAGATGAGCGCGATCTCTCTGCACAACCTGACCCTGGGCTATGAGCGCAGGCCTGCCGTGCATCATCTGGACGGGGCTTTTTCGTCCGGCGGGTTGAACGCCGTCGTCGGGCCGAATGGATCGGGCAAGTCGACCCTGCTCAAGGGTCTGGCCGGCGCCCTGTCGCCGCTGACCGGCCATATTGACCTGGACGGCGCAGACGCCCGCGACATCGCCTATCTGCCCCAGGACAACGGCGTCTCGCGCACCTTTCCGGTCACGCTTGAGGGGCTCGTCTCCCTGGGCTTGTGGAGCCGGCGCGGCCTGTTCGGCAAGATCACCGCCGAGGATCGCGCCCGCATGGCGGGGGCCTTTGCCGCGGTCGGCCTGACCGGTCTGGAGGGGCGCGGCGTCGACCAGGTGTCCGGCGGCCAGCTGCAGCGGGCGCTGTTCGCCAGGGTGCTGGTCCAGGACGCCAGGGTGATCCTGCTGGACGAGCCCTTTGCGGCTCTGGATGCACGCACCACAGGCGATCTGATCGGCCTGATCCGGCGCTGGCCCGGCGAAGGGCGCACCGTGTTGATGGTCAGCCACGACCTGGAGCTGGTGCGCGAGCTTTGCAGTCAGACCCTGCTGCTGGCGCGCGAGGCGGTGGCCTGGGGCCCGACGGCCGAAGCCTTGACGACCGAGACGCTGTTGAAGGCCCGGCGGCTGTCCGAGGCCTGGGCGGACGATCCGGTTATCTGCCGCCACGACGACCATGATCATGCGGCGAGCGCGGCATGAGCGCGGGCCTGATCGAGGCGGCGGCCATGAAAAGCGCCGCGGCCGGCGCCCTGTCCCTGGCGTTTGGAGGCGCGCCGCTGGGCGTGCTGCTGATCGCCCGGCGCATGAGCCTGGTGGGCGATGCAATGTCTCACGCCATCCTGCCAGGCGTCGCCATCGCCCTGCTGATCGCCGGACCTGATCCGCTCGCCCTGACCGTCGGCGCCCTGATCGCCGCCTTTGTCGTGGCCGGCGCCTCCAGCCTTATGGCCCGGGCCCGCGCGATGCCCGAGGATGCGACCTTCGCGGTCTTCTATCTGGCGGCGCTGGCCCTGGGCCTCTTGCTGATCAGCAAGGCCGCCAGCGCCGATTTCACCCAGGCCCTGCTGTTCGGAGAGGCCGGCGCCTTTGACCACGCGGGGCTGATCCTGGCGGCGGGCGCAGCGACCGCCACCCTTGTCTGCGTGGCCCTGTTCATACGTGGTTTTCTGGGCGAGGGCGCCGATCCGGTGTTCATGCGTGCGGTCCGTGCGCCGGCCTGGGCCCTGCACCTGCTGCTGATGATGCTGGTGGCGCTGAACCTGGTCGCCGGTTTTCGGGCTTTCGGCGCCCTGATGACAGTAGCCCTGATGATGATCCCGGCGGCGGCGGCCAGGTTCTGGGCGCGGGACTATGTCGGCCAGGCCATGGCCGCGGTCGTCATTTCGGCCCTGGCCAGCGGCGCGGGCCTGATCGCCGCCAGCCTGCTGAAAACCGAGCCCGGCGCGGTAATGACCCTGGCGGCGGCGGGCCTGTTTATCCTGTCGGCTCTTGCGGGACCGCGCGGAGGCCTTATTCAAAGTCTGCCCGGCCGTCCCCATCTGGAAGGCTGACTTAGCGTTTAACCCAGGCGATCGATGACCCAGACCCCCGTGACCGTGCTGACCGGCTATCTTGGCGCCGGCAAGACCACCCTGCTCAACCGCATCCTCACCGAGGACCACGGCAAGAAGTACGCGGTGATCGTCAACGAGTTCGGCGAGATCGGCATCGACAACGACCTGGTGGTCGGTGCGGACGAGGAAGTGTTCGAAATGAACAACGGCTGCGTCTGCTGCACGGTGCGCGGCGACCTGATCCGCATTCTGCAGGGCCTGATGAAGCGCCAGAAAAGCAAGACCGGGGGCGGTTTTGACGCCATCATCATCGAGACCACTGGCCTGGCCGACCCGGGACCCGTGGCCCAGACCTTTTTCGTCGACGAAGACGTCAAGGCCAAGACCCGGCTGGATTCAGTAACCACCCTGGTGGACGCCAAACACATCCTTCTGCGCCTGTCGGATTCGAAAGAGGCGCTGGAGCAGATCGCCTTCGCCGACCAGATCGTGCTGAACAAGACCGACCTGGTCTCGCCCGCCGACCTGAAGATGATCGAGGCCCGCATCCGCCGGATCAATCCGTTGGCCCCCATCCACCGCGCCGAGCGCTCGAACGTGCCTCTGGACGCGATCCTGGGCCGCGGCGGCTTTGACCTGGACAGGATCATTTCGCTGGAGCCGGATTTCCTTAACCCCGCCCACGGCGAGCCGGGCCACGTACACGACGATGACTGCGACGACCACGGTCATGATCATCACCACCATGATCATGACCACCATCACCACGACCACGAACCTGCGTCGATCCACGACGACGCCATCAAGGGCATAAGCCTGCGGCTGGACCGGCCGATCAACGGCGACAGGATCACCCGCTGGCTGGACGCCCTTTTGGCCGATCAGGGTCCGGACATCCTGCGCGCCAAGGGCATCATCGATGTCGCCGGCGAAGACCGGCGCCTGGTGTTCCAGGCCGTGCACATGATCATGGAAAGCGACCTGCAGCGCCCCTGGAAGGACGGCGAGGAACGCTACAGCCGCCTGGTCTTCATCGGCCGCAATCTGGACGAGGCGGCGCTAAAGGCCGGGTTCGAGGCTTGCGCGGCCTAAGCCCGGGCTCAGTTGGCGACCAGCAAGGGTCCACGAGCTCAACATATCATGGTCGATCGTCATCCCTGGCCTTGTGCCCGGGATCCATCGTGATGCGCCGCGAGGGCTTGCCTTGATCGCGACGGCGTCGCGATCACACACAAGCCCGTGCCGCGGAGGGATGGATCCCGGGGACTCGCCCCGGGATGACGGCGTTTGGACGAGGTTGAAGGAGTCCCTGCAATCGGCCAATTGAGTTTGGACCAGGGGGGTTCAGCGCCAGACAGCAATCGGGCGGGCCACGTCAGCGGCCCGCCCGATCAAATTCAGCGATTACGAAGGGTAGGCTCAGCCGGCGCCCATGTCTTCGGCGATCAGGCCCAGCTTGTTGAAGCCGCCGTTCTGCAGAATGTTCATCGCGTACATGAACTCGCCGTAGGGCACATACCTGTCGGCGCGGATCATGACTTCCTCTTCCCTGGGGTTCGGCACCGGGAGGGCCGCGCTCAGGTCAGCAACGAGGTGATCATAATCGGTGGCCTTTTGGCCCAGAAAGATCTTCTGGTTCGGCTGGATATTGACCACCACCGGCGGATACTTCGGCGGCGGCGGATTGATCGGCGCGGGCGGAATGTCGACCTTGATCGAGATCGTCGCCAGCGGCGCGGCGACCATGAAGATGATCAGCAGCACCAGCATGACGTCCACGAACGGGGTGACATTGATGTCGCTGTTCTGGCCGAGCTCGAACTGGCTCTGGCCCTTGCCCCCGCGCGAAAGTTTCACAGCCATGTCGTCTTCTCTCCCAAATGACCGCTGCTCCAACGGGCGCGGCGCTTATTGTATCTTTTGGCTCTAATCAAAGACTCTGCGCTCGTCCAGCACAGGCTTGGGCCAAATCGCAAAAACCGTTAAGCGCCAAGTATGAATCTTGATCTTGACGCCTATGTGACCGCCGCGGCTTTTCTGGCCGATGGCTACGCCTTTGCCCTGGGAGACGGCCAGGTTCGTTTCGAAACCGGGCAGACGGCCGCCCATCAGGGCGCAATCCTGGCCGCCGCGGCCCATCCGTCGGGAAAAGGCCTGGTCAGCGGCGGCGATGACGGGCGCCTCGTTTGGTCGCAGCCGGGCCAGATCCAGGAAATCACCCGCTTGCCGGGCAAATGGATCGACGCGGTGGCGACGTCGCCGTTCTCCGGCCTGATCGCCTGCGCGGCGGGCAAGGAGGTTCATGTCTTCGATTCGAACGATCCGGCCTTTCACACCGCCTTTGCCCACGAAAAGTCGGTCGCCGCCCTGGCCTTCGATCCCAAGGGCCGCCGTCTGGCCTGCGCGACCTATGGCGGGGCCGCCCTGTGGTTCGCGCGCATCGCGGTGCAAAAGCCGCTGTTCCTGAAGTGGGCCGGCAGCCATATCGCCCTGGCGTTTTCGCCGGACGGCAAGTTCCTGATCTCGTCCATGCAGGAAAACCAGCTGCACGGTTGGCGGCTGGCCGATGGCAAGGACATGCGAATGGGCGGCTATCCGGCCAAGGTGAGGACCCTGGCCTTCCTGGCCAAGGGAGCGGCCATGGCCACCTCCGGCGCCGGCGGGGCGGTGATCTGGCCGTTCGGCGGCGCAAACGGGCCGATGGGCAAGGAAGCCGCCGAGGTGGGGTTCGAAGAAGGCGTGCTGGTCACCGCGGTCGCCGCGGCGCCCGACTCGACCGTCATCGCCGCCGGTCTGGACGACGGCCGCGTCTGGGCGATGGACGCGGCAAAAGGCAAGCGGGTGTTTGTGCGCGCCGACAAGGGCGAGGCCGTCTCCTGTCTGGCCGTCTCGCCCGACGGGTCGCGTATCGCCTGGGGTTGCGAGGACGGCGCCGCGGGGGTGGCGGCGACGCCTTCGCTCAGCTAGCCTTGGCGCATCGGGAAAGGGCCCCATGGCGCGCGAACACAGGCTCAAACAGCCGTTCAATCTGTGGCGGCTCCTCTGGACCCTGACCAAGATCGCCTTTGTGGTCGGCGTCGTGATCCCCGTCGTTCTGGTGCTGATCTTTCGCTTCGTGCCGCCGCCGGTGACCTATCTGATGGTCGAGCGGGCGGTTCAGGGCCACGGCATGGACTACCGCTGGCGGCCGCTGTCGAAGATCTCGCCCAATATGGTCAACGCCGCCATCGCCGCCGAGGACGCCACTTTCTGCGAGCATCACGGCTTTGACTTTGAGGCCATCCAGAAGGCGATGGACCGCAACGCCGCCGGCAAGAAACTGGTCGGCGGCTCGACCATCAGCCAGCAGACTGCCAAGAACGTTTTCCTGTGGCCGGGCCGCTCCTGGGTCCGCAAGGGCTTTGAGGCCTATTTCACCGTGCTGATCGAAACCCTGTGGGGCAAGAAACGGATCATGGAAGCCTATCTGAACGTCGCCGAGACCGGGTCGGGCATCTATGGCGTCGAGGCGGCCAGCCAGCGCTATTTCCATAAACCGGCCAAGGACCTGACCTCGGCCGAGGCCTCGCGTCTTGCCGCTATTTTGCCCAGTCCTCTGCGCTATAAGGCGGTCGGCGGCGGGGCCTATGTGCAAAGGCGCTCGCGCGCCATCGGCGGGAACGCGGTGACGGTCAGGTCCGAAAGCCTGTCCGGCTGCGTCCTGGGCAAATGACGGGGATGACCATGACCAGGCAGACAACCCTTCTTCTGGCGGCCGCGGCGGCGGCGATGCTGGCGGCCTGCGAAAAGCCCAAGCCGGTCGAAAAGCTCGCCGCGCCGGCCGCCGATGCGCCGGGCTGCGATGTGGCGCGGGCCTATGTCGCTGACCGCCTGGGCCGCATCAAGGACAAGGCAACGATCCTCATCGACGTGGCCGGTCCAGACCCCCAGATGATCAATGCGGTGCCGGTCGGCGGCCTGACCCAGAAATATGATCCGACCAAGGATAATGCGGCCGGCTGGCCCAAGGACGCGCCCGGCGCCGACCTGGCCCAGGCCTGGGGCGCGGCGGCCAAGGTCAGCCCCTTCGCCGCCTGCCGCGACTTCGCCAGCGTGGTGACGGCGACCGGCGCTGCGATCGGCGCGGTGACGCCCGGCGAGAAGCCGAAGAAGGGCGAGGAAGAGCTGACCCAGATGAACTTCTCGGTTCCGGTGGTCAGCGCCGACGGCAATGAGGGCCTGCTGCTCGAGGTCGGCAAGACCGGCCAGGGCCAGGAGATCGCCATGATGGTCCACCTGCGCAAGGACAAGACCGGCGCCTGGAAGGAAGTCGACGCCATGGCGCCGTCGCTTTCCTGACGTCTGTCGCGGTCTGCAATGCGTGACAGGGCGTAATTCCGGCGTAGAAAGCCGCCATGCCCTTCGTCGCCACCGTGCTGACCATGTTCCCCGAGGCCTTTCCCGGCCCGCTCGGCGTGTCGCTGATCGGCACGGCCTGGAAGGAGCAGGACCTGTGGCGACTGGAAACAGTGGACATTCGCGCGTTTTCGGATAGTAAGCGCGGCTTCCTCGACGACACCCCCTCCGGGGGCGGCCCGGGGCAGGTAATGCGGGCGGATGTGATCGCTAAGGCTTTGGACAGCCTTTCGCTCTCAGGCCGCCCCCTTTTGTATATGAGCGCCCGGGGCCGGCCCCTGACCCAGGCGCGCGTCAAGGACTGGGCCTGCGGCGACGGCGTTGTCGTTCTCTGCGGCCGGTTCGAAGGGGTGGACCAGCGCGTGCTCGATGCCCGCGGGTTTGAGGAAGTCGCCGTCGGCGATGCGGTTCTCGCCGGTGGCGAGGCGGCTGCGCTGGTGGTCATCGAGGCTTGTGTGCGCCTGGTTCCCGGTGTGTTGGGCAACGCGGCGAGCACCGGTGAAGAAAGTTTCGAAGACGGGCTTTTGGAGCATCCGCAGTTCACCAGACCGCGGGAATTCGAAGGGCGCGAGATTCCCGAAGTGCTGACGTCGGGCCACCACGCAGAAGTGGCCAGATGGCGAAAGCAGCAACGGGAAATCACCACGCGGGAGCGGCGGCCGGACCTTTGGGCGCAGCATCTCGCCAATCAACAGGCAAAGGGCGCAAAAGCCCAAGGAGACTAGAACGATGGCCAAGAACATCATCGCCGAGCTGGAAGCTGAAGAGTCCGCTCGTCTGACCGGATCGAAAAAGATCCCCGATTTCCAGCCGGGCGACACCGTCCGCGTCAATGTGCGCATCAAGGAAGGCGACCGCGAACGCGTTCAGGCCTACGAGGGCGTCTGCATCGGCCGCTCGGGCGGCGGCCTGCATGAGAGCTTCACGGTCCGCAAAATTTCGTTCGGCGAAGGCGTTGAGCGGGTGTTCCCACTGCTGTCGCCGATGATCGAATCCATCGAGGTCAAGCGCCGCGGCGTCGTGCGGCGCGCCAAGCTCTATTATCTGCGCGACCGTCGCGGCAAGAGCGCCCGCATCGCCGAACGCACCCAGACGGCCGCCGACCGCGAAGCGGCCGACGACACCGAAGCGTAAGGTTCATCTTCACTGCGCTAACGCTCGGCATGCGCCTCGCTGCTTGAGCGCGTAATTTGTCGCGCTAACGCTCGGAATGCGCCTCGCTGCTTGAGCGCGTAATTTGTCGCGCTAACGCTCGGAATGCGCCTCGCTGCTTGAGCGCGTAATTTGTCGCGCTAACGCTCGGCATGCGCCTCGCTGCTTGAGCGCTAGTCCGCCAGCACCCGCGGCAGCTTGAACACCACGTCTTCGCGCGGCGACAGGCCTTCACGCACGTTGATGTCATAGCGCTCGCGCAAGGCCGCGATGACCCCGTCCACCAGGGCTTCGGGGGCCGAAGCGCCGGCGGTCAGGCCGACGGTTGAAACCCCGTCAAACCAGGCCCAGTCGATGCCCGACGCATCGTCGATCAGCCTCGCATCGCTCGCGCCGGCGCGCAGGGCCACCTCGACCAGCCGCACCGAATTGGACGAATTGGCCGAGCCGACCACCAGCACCAGATCGCTGGCGCCCGCCAGTTCCTTGACCGCTTCCTGGCGGTTGGTGGTGGCGTAACAGATGTCTTCCTTGTGCGGCTGGCTGACCGACGGAAACCGCGCCCGCAGCGCCGCGATGATCCCGGCGGTGTCATCCACCGACAGCGTCGTTTGGGTGACATAGGCGACCTTGCCCGGATCGCGCGGCTGGAAGGTCATTGCATCGGCCACCGTCTCGACCAGGGTCACTGCGCCGGGCGGCAGCTGGCCCATGGTGCCCAGCACCTCCGGGTGGCCCGCGTGGCCGATCAGTACAATCTCGTAGCCCGCCGCATGGTGCCGTTCGGCCTCGACATGCACTTTGGAGACCAGCGGGCAGGTGGCGTCCAGATAGAGCATGTTGCGGGCCGCCGCGTCGGCCGGCACCGACTTGGGCACGCCGTGGGCGGAAAACACCACCGGCCGGTCAGCAGGGCATTCGTCCAGTTCCTCGACGAAGACAGCGCCCATGGCCCGCAGGCGGTCGACGACATGGCGATTGTGGACGATCTCGTGGCGGATATAGACCGGCGCGCCATACTTCTGAATCGCCCGCTCGACGATCTGAATCGCCCGGTCGACGCCAGCGCAAAAGCCGCGCGGACTGGCCATGAGTACGTTAAGAGGCGGTCGGGCGGCTGGCTTTGACATCTGGCCTGTGATGTAAGCCCATCGCTCGCGCATTGCGAGGTCACGCAGTTGCCTTTATCTGACCCTAACCAGCCCTGCGCCGACCCAGCGCCAGATCCGGAAGTTCGACAGTCATGCGCCGTTTTATTGTTCCGCTTCTTACCCTGACCGTGCTGGGCGCGGGCGCCGGCCTTGCCATAGCCCAGGACGGCGGCTCACCGCCGCCGCCGGACGCGTCGCAAAAGTCCAGCGACGCGCGCAAGGAAGAAAAGAACCGCCAGGACCGCATCAACAAGGAATTCGAGCAGAACGAACTGCCGGTTCCCAACCTCGACAACGCCGGGCCCTGCCCGTACGTCAAGGTTCTCTACGACGCCAGCCGCTTCGTCGAATTCGCAAGCGCGCAAAAGACCGCCAGCAATGTCGCCTATTCGGGCGAGATCGAGGGCGTTTCCTCGACCTGCCACTACAAGGCCGGCGATCCGATCACCGTCGAGATGCTGACCACCTTCGCCATCGGCAAGGGCTCGCAAGGCGTGAACGTCAACAAGCCCGTCCGCTACTGGGTGGCGGTGACGGACCGCGACAAGGCGATCCTGGGCAAGCAGACCTTTGACTTCACCGCCCACTTCCCCACCGGTTCGGACCGGGTGCTGGTGTTCGAGCACACCAGTCAGATCGTCATTCCGCGCGCCAACAAGGACGTATCGGGCGAGGCCTTCGAAGTGCTGGTCGGATTTGAGGTGACACCCGAACAGGCCGCCTTCAACCGCGATGGCAACCGCTTCCTGGTCAACGCCAACGGCCAGACGGCGCAGGCGCCCGGGTCACCGCCGGCCAAATGAGCGACTTGAGAACGCTGCTGGACGAAGCGGTGGGAGCCGCCTTCGCCGGCGCGGGTCTGCCCGCTGGCCTGGGGCGCGTCACTGTTTCGGACCGGCCGGACCTGGCGGATTTTCAGTGCAACGGCGCCCTGGCGGCGGCCAGGGCCGCTGGCAAGCCGCCGCGCGAGATCGCCGAGCGCGTTGTCGCCGCCCTGGGCAAGCATCCGGCCCTGTCCGCCGTCGAAATCGCCGGACCCGGTTTCATCAATCTCAAGGTTTCCAACCAGGCCATAGCGACCCGTGCGGCTGAGATCGCCGCCGATCCGCGCAGCGGCGCCGGGCAGACCGCCAGTCCCCGCCGCATCCTGGTCGACTACGGCGGTCCCAACGTCGCCTTGGAGATGCTCGTCGGCCACATGCGCTCGTGTATCATCTGCGTGGCTGTGAAGCGGCTCTACCGCTTCCGCGGCGACACGGCGATCGGCGACGCCCACTTCGGCGACTGGGGCTTCCAGATGGGCCTGCTGATCCTGGCTGCCGCCGCGGAAATTCCCGAGGTCGCCCAGGTGATCGCCGACATCGATGCTGGCGGCGAGGCCGCCGCCGCCGAGGTGACTTTGCGCGCCCACGTCGACCTTGCTCTGCTGGAGCGGCTCTATCCGCCCGCCGCCGAACGAGCCAAGACTGAACCTGAGTTTCGTGACGCCGCTCGCAAGGCCACCGCCGAACTGCAGCACGGCCGCCCGGCCTACCGGCTGCTGTGGCAGGTGTTCGCCGACGTCAGCCGCGTGGCCCTGAAACGCGACTTCCACGCCCTGGGCGTGGATTTCGACCTGTGGAAGGGCGAGAGCGACGCTGATCCCCTGATCCCGGAGATGATCGCAGACCTTGAAGCCAAGGGTCTTCTGGAAACCGATCAGGGCGCGCGGATCCTGCGCGTCGCCGGGCCGAACGAAACGAAAAAGAAAAAGCTCGAGGACGGCTCAGTGGTCGTCGTCGAAAGTCCCGATCCGTTGCTGGTGGTCTCGCGCGACGGCTCGGCCATGTACGGCACCACCGACCTGGCCACGATCTGGCAGCGGCGCCGCGACTTCGACCCGCAACTGATGCTCTACTGTGTCGACCAGCGGCAGGCCGAGCACTTCGAGCAGGTGTTCCGCGCCGCCGCCAAGGCCGGCTATGCGCCGCGCCAAGAGATGATCCACATCGGCTTTGGCACCATGAACGGGCCGGACGGCAAGCCGTTCAAGACCCGCGAAGGCGGCGTGCTGAAATTGGCCGACCTGATTGCCATGACCGGCGAAAAGGCCGCTGCTCGGCTGCACGAGGCCGGGCTGGGCGCCGAACTGGCCGCCGACGAGTTCGAGATCACCGCCCAGAAGGTGGCTGTGGCGGCGCTGAAATTCGCCGATCTGCAGAACTTCCGCGGCACGTCCTACGTCTTTGACCTGGACCGCTTCACCAGTTTCGAAGGCAAGACCGGGCCGTACCTTCTGTACCAGGCCGTGCGGATTAAATCCCTGCTGCGCAAGGCGGCTGAACAGGGCGCCGCCGCAGGGCCGATCGTCATCGCCGAGCCCGCCGAGCGGGATCTAGCCCTGGTGCTCGACGCCTTCAACCAGGCCGTGGCCGAGGCCGACGAAAAGTCATCGCCCCACTTCATCGCCGAACACGTCTGGCGCCTGGCCCAGGCTTATTCGAAATTCTACGCCGCCTGTCCCGTGCTGATCGCCCCCGACGAGGCGACCCGCGCCTCGCGCCTTGGCCTGTCTGCGGCGGTCCTGGCCCAGCTGGAACTGGCGCTTGGCCTGCTGGGCATCGAAACCCCCGACCAGATGTGAAAAAGGCCCCGGATCGCTCCGGGGCCTCCTCAGGGTCGGAAGGCTAGAGCCTAGCGGCGGCCGCCGCCAGTCATGGCCAGGATGAACTGGAACAGGTTGATGAAGTCCAGATAGAGCCGCAGGGCGCCGAAGTTGGTGGCCACGCCCATTGCAGCCTGATTTCCGCCCAGGGCATAGTAGGTCATCTTCAGCTTCTGGGTGTCGTAGGCAGTGAGGCCGGCGAAAACCAGCACGCCGATGCCGCTGATCACAAACGAAAAGCCCGGCGGGTTCCAGAACATATTGACCAGCATGGCGGCGATCAGGCCCCAAACGCCCATGATCAGGAAGCTGCCGATGCCCGTCAGGTCCCTCTTGGTGGCGTAGCCGAACAGGCTCAGTGCGCCAAAGGCCGACGCCGTGATCAGGAACGACAGAGCCACGGCGCTATCGGTCTTGAGAAGAAGCCAGATGCCGCTGGAAGCGCCGATAAGCGAGACAATGGTCCAGTAGAGAATGCCGGACGCACGCGGGCTTGGATTGCGCATGACGAACATGGCCCCGAGCAGCACCAGCAGGGGCGCAAAGGCGATCAGCTCGCCCAGGCCCGTCATGCCGATCGCATGCTGTCCGTTCGACAGGGTCACGACGTTGAACATCAGGTCCCTGACGGGCGCGTACGAAGACGTGAGGAAGGCAAGGCCCGCCGACAGCACAAGGCCGAGGGCCAGCTTGTTGTAGACCCCGAGCATGAAGGCGCGCAGGCCGACGTCCACCGACATGTCGGCATGGGCCGCGGATACCGGGTTGACCGTATTGGGGTTGAAATCGCTCATGGCGATTGAATTCCTTTGGCTGTCAGCGCGGCTCACATTGGTCGCGCACGCGTAGAATATCGGCAATCCGGTGGTCCAGCGCAAGGGAGTCGGCTAACAAGCCGCCATGATCCGGCTGTTTGCCGCCCTTTCCCCGCCGGGCGATATAGCCCAGGCCCTCGCCGGGCTGCAGACCGGCCTGCGAGGCGCCCGCTGGCGGCCGCTTGAGACCTTGCACATCACCCTGCGGTTCTTCGGCGAGGTCGATGAGCGGCGGGCTGAGGAAATCGCCACCCAGCTGAACGCCGCCGCCGTTCGGCCCTTTGACCTGACCCTGGCGGGGGCCGGCTGCTTTGGTGAAGGCGACAGGATTCGCGCTGTCTGGACCGGCGTTGCCGACAGCCCTTCCCTTGGCCGGCTGGCGGCGCGCTGTGAGACCGCGGGGCGGCGGGCGGGCTGTGCTGCGGAAACCCGCAATTTCGCGCCGCACCTGACGCTGGCCTATCTGAAACAGCCCGATCCGGACCAGGTCGCGGCCTGGATCGCGGTCAATAACCTGTTTCGAAGCCAGCTCTTCCGGGTCACCCGCTTCGGGCTCTATTCAAGCTGGCCGGGCGAGGCGGGCTCCCGCTACGAGCTGGAGCGGTTCTATCCCCTGCTCTGACACCCTGGTCTGAGCAATTTGTTCATTCCACCGTGGTCTGATCGGCTTCGTGAACGATGCGACCAACATCAAGCCGCTGACCGCGCTGCGGTTCTACGCCGCCATGTGGGTGGTTCTGTACCACTTCTGGCCCAATCTGGCCCTGACCGGCGGCGTGCGGCCCGAATTCATCGCGCGCGGCTATCTGGGCGTTGAACTGTTCTTCGTGCTGTCGGGCTTCATCCTGTGCCACGTCTATCTGCCCGCCGTGGAGAAGGGATCTTTTTCCTACAAGAACTTCCTCTGGGCCCGGATCGCCCGGGTCTACCCGCTGCACATCGCCACCCTGGCCGGCGTCGGCGTCATGGCCCTGACCGCGACGGCCGTCGGCATGAGCATCGATCCGCACATCCTGTCGTGGCGCTCGCTGCCAGCCAACCTGCTCTTGCTGCAGGCCTGGGGTTTGGCCCCCGAGGCCGGCTGGAATCACCCCTCGTGGTCAATCTCGGCCGAGTGGTTCGCCTATCTGACCTTCCCGCTGTTCGCGGCCGCCGCCCTGGCGCTGAAGGCGAGGCCTTACATAGCGGCGGCGGGCGCGGCGGCGCTGCTGGCCGGCCTGTACCTGGTCTTTCCCTTGTTGTCGGGCTTTGCACTCACCGAAGCCACCATTGTCTGGGGCGCCCTGCGCATCGTCCCCTGCTTCGCCCTGGGCTGCGCGGCCTGGCTGGTCTGGCGGTCCAATCCCCTTCCGCGGGCGGCGCAGGCCGCAGGCGCCGCGGCGGCCCTCGTCCTGGCCATCGCCCTCATGGCTGCCCTGCGCGCCCACGATGCGCTGATCGTCATGGCCTTTGGCGGGCTGATCGTCAGCCTGGCCTCGCTAACCAGCGCCGGCAGCCGCATCGGCTCGAGCGCAGCGGGCGTCTACCTCGGCGAGATCAGCTATGCGGTCTATATGGTCTGCATTCCGTGGAAGCTGCTGTTCGTCAACGGCGTCCACAAACTGTTCGGCTACGGCGACCAGCTGCCCCTGGGACTGTGGCTGGTTTTCCTGGCCGGCGTGGTTCCGATCGCCGCCCTGGCGCATCACCTGGTCGAGCGGCCGGCCCGCAACTGGCTGCGGGGCCTCGGTCATCGGCGGCAAATTGTTCAACCTGGGTTTGCCTAGTTTCGCAGCGCACCCTCTGCCCAAATCACGGGCAGTTGACCCGGCTGATCATTTTTCGCGCAGAAAGAGTCTTTTCATTTTCCTCGGCGATGTTTAACCCCCAACCCTTCCTGGGGGAGATCGCCTGAATATGACGTTGCTGACGAAAAACGGATTCGGCTGTCTGGTCGCCGCGCTGTTCATTGCGCTGGCGCCGACCGGAGCCAGCGCCAGCGATTATCTGCAGTGCGTTCCCGTGGCCCGCATCCTTTCCGGCATCCAGCTGTTCGGCGACGCCTACACCTGGTGGAGCCAGGCGCCGGGCAAGTACGACACCGGCCACGCGCCCCAGGTAGGCTCTGTGCTGGTGTTCAAGCCCAATGGCCGGATGCGCAAGGGTCACGTGGCCGTGGTCTCCAGCGTGATCACCGAGCGGATCATCCAGGTCACCCACGCCAACTGGTCCGAGATCGAAGGCCACCGCGGCCAGATCGAGCAGAACGTCACCGTGGCCGATGTCTCCAAGGCCGGCGACTGGAGCCAGGTCAAGGTCTGGTACGATCCGGCCGGCGACGTGGGCAACACCACCTACCCGGTCTACGGTTTTATCTATCAGAACGACGCGGCGGTTCATCAGGCCGGCTCGATCAACGGCGTCCAGCTGGCCGCCAACCTGGTCACCAGCCTGCCCGCGGCCGCCGGCCACATGGTCAATCAGACCAACGACGCCATCGCCGCCCTGATCCAGAGCGCCACCGGCGGCGACCGCTAGGCCGCCGATCCCTCATCACCGCGCCCTATAGCCGCATGCGCCGATCCTTGCCGCGGCGTCACACAGCCGCCACCTTGCCTGCCTAAGCTTGGCCGTCCTATCAGAGTCGCCCAAGGCGTTACGCCACTATCAGGGTATATTTTCTACATGACCAAGCTGCCCAGCCTGCTTCGGCCCATTGATCGCGCCGCCTTGCTGGAGACGCTCAATGCGCACCTCCAGTTCGTGAACGGCCGACCGGGCGGCAAGCGCGCAAGCCTGACCTATTGCGACCTGACCGGCGCGGACATGCGGGGGCGCAATCTGTCGGGCGCCGACCTGACCGGCTCGCGACTAAACGGGGCCCTGCTGGACACCATAAACTTTGATCACGCCATTCTCGCCGGCTGCGACCTGCGCGGGGCCAGCCTGAAATCGGCGGTGCTGACCTTTGCCGATCTGCGCGGCGCCTGCCTTCGCAACGCCAACCTGGTAGGGGCCAATCTGTCGAAGTGCGACCTGCGCGAGGGGCCCATCGCCCTCACCGAAATGGGCCGCACGGTTTCGGCCCTCAAGGCCGAGCAGCGTCCCGGCGACCTGGAAGCAGCCACCCTGTCGGGCGCCAATCTGGCCGGGGCGCAGATGACTGGAGCCTCGGGCGCCAAGGCCGACTTTACGGACGCGGACCTGACCGGGGCCGAACTGCACCGGGCCAAGCTGGCCGGCGCCGTTTTCGACGGGGCCGATCTGTCCGGCGCCAATATCAGCGGCGCGGATCTTGCCGGCGCATCGATGCGCAAGGCCGTGCTGGTGTCGGTCAACATGGCCAACGCCAACCTGACCGGCGCCACCATGACTGGGTCCCTCGGCCCGGTTCCGCAGGACGTTATGGTCGGCGATCGCCCCCTGGCCAAGGCGGTCGATGCTCACGAGCGCTGGTGCGAAACCCACGGACAGGAGGGGACGGGCCTGCGGGGCGCGGGGATCGATTTTCGCATGCTCAACCAACTGTCCGGCCGCGAGCTGACCGGTCTGAACGCGCCGGGCGGTGTCTTCTTCGGCATGCGACTTGATGGGGTTCAACTTCAAGGCGCCGATCTGTCAGGCGCGGACTTTCGCTGCGCCTCGATGCGCGCCGCCGATCTGCGCGGCGCCAAGCTGACCGACGCCGACCTGGCCAAGGCGGACCTGACGGATGCGAACCTGGGGCCGCTTCGGGTGACCGAGACGCGCAGCCTGCCGGCCAATCTGACCGGCGCGCGCCTGAGGCATACGGTGTTTGACGGCGCCCGCCTGAACCAGGCGGTATTCGCCGGCGCCGACACTGCCTTCGCCACGTTCAAGGACTGCGACGTCCGGCCGGCCGACGTCGCCGTCTGACGATCCTGCGACGGGGGCGGAGACCGTGGTCGTGGACGCGACCGGGTGCGCCTGGAAGACCTGTGCTCTGCCGGGTGTTCGATCAGACCTACATCGCCCGGGACATGCCGCCCGAGACGCAGCGCTACACAACTTGCCAGACCGCCGGAGGCGAATGGGTGATCCAGCAGGCCTGATGATCCAGGATTGTCAGGCCCCCCGGTAGGCCAATTTCATATCGGCCTGCGCCAAGTTCCATGGCGCTCGCCTGCGGTTTCGGTTAGCGACGGGCGCGATGACCCAGTTTAGCCGCCGCACCATCGATCTGACGTCCCGAGGCGAAAAGGGACAAGTCGCCCTGCTGGACTTCGGCGATCCGGGCCGGCCGGTCGACATCGTCTTTTCACACGCCAACGGCTTCAACGCCTTGACCTATCGTCACATCCTGAAGCCTCTGGCCGAAAATCTGCGCATCATCGCCTATGACCTGCGCGGCCATGGCCACACCACCCTGCCTGCCCGCCCCGACAATCGTCCGGACTGGACGGATTTTCGTGATGATCTGCTGGCCTTGCTGGAGCGGCTTGAGCTGGCCAGGCCCGTTGTGCTGGCCGGGCATTCCTTCGGCGGTACGGTCAGCTTGATGGCGGCCGAGCGCGCGCCCGGCCAGGTCCGCTCGATGGTCGTCTTCGACCCGGTGCTGTTTCCGCAGCGCCCGGACGATCGGGCCGCCGAA
>CAZJBC010000010.1:0-20020 GCA_964543805.1 uncultured Brevundimonas sp. | reverse complement strand
TGGCGTGCGGCGGCGGCTCTTCCAAGGTCTTCAACAGCGCGTTGAAGGACGCGGTCGACAGCATGTGCACTTCGTCGATGATGTAGACCTTGTAGCGGGCCTCGACCGGCGCATAGCGCACGGAATCTAGGATATCGCGCATGTTGTCGACGCCGGTGTGGCTGGCCGCGTCCAGTTCGAGCACGTCGATGTGCTGGCCGGCCATGATCGCCGCGTCGTGATAGCCCTGATCGGTCAGGGCGATGGTGGGCTCATCGATCAGGTCGGTCTGATAGTTCAGGGCGCGGGCGATCAGGCGGGCCGTGGTCGTCTTGCCCACCCCGCGCACGCCGGTCAGCATGAAGGCCTGGGCGATGCGTCCTGAGGAAAAGGCGTTGGTCAGCGTGCGGACCATGGCCTCCTGGCCGATCAGGTCCTCAAACCGCCTGGGACGGTACTTGCGGGCGATGACGGTGTAGGCGGCCGTAGCGGCCGGCTGAGGCGCCGGCGCGGCGGAGGGCGGGCCGCCGAACATATCGTCGGTGGCCTCGTCTCGCTCGGGCGCCTCCGCCTCCCAGGGCGGCATGTCGGAATCGTCTGGCTCGGCCATCGGCCTATCAAACACTACGGCAGAACGCGGCGGAAGCGGTGGCAGGAGGATTTGTGGGAATAGCTAATTGCAGCCCCACGCCGCCTACGGCTATGTGTCGACCCTCGTTTGGCTGCTTCGCGGCTTAAATTTTTTCAGGAAGGGATGAAAGTACGTAACGACGGCTATCCGGCCACCCGATCAAGCAGGAGAATTCTGAAGGGGTCGGTGTTCCAAATGATTTCGATCCGGGAAGAAGAATAAGCATACAAGTACAAAGGTCCGGAGGCTTCTTCCGGGGTCAATTCTGAAACGTGACCATTTGAATCCCGTTTGTCATCTTTCGGAAAATCGCCGTTACACTCCAGATCGTAGAAGTAGCGTTGCTTTTGAGGCGTAAGTCCAAAGATCGCATCGAGATTTCCGTCCCCATCGCGGGAAAGTTCATCCCAATCTGACGACATGTAGTAGATCGGTTGGGTGCAGGTCGGGGTCGCGTAATGCCGACGGACACCTTTCGGCGGGGGTGAAATACTTATGAGGCCCTTCGAGATTGAAACCTTGGCGCCAAGCCAGGCGGGATCATGCTCGTTGGGCTTGAAAGCCGGGTACGGGTTTGGCCAGAACCTCAGGGCCGATACGGTCCAGTTCCCGTAGATATAGTCCTGTGGGGTGACGACGACCGGTGGGGCGGGTGGTTTATCGGTATCGCGCCTTGCCGACGTGTCGACCTGTTTGGAACTGACAGTCGGTGCGGACGCCGCGCCCGAAGATTCGGTCGATGTCTTGCCACAGGCAACGAGACTCGCAGCGCTTATCGCCGCGAGCACCAATCTGGATCGGAAAATCCGCATTGCCCCCCCCACCCTCTTACACTTTGCCTCAGTCCGCATCGCGTCGATTGAAAGATAAGGGTGGAGACCGAACGGCAACCCGAAGCGTGATTCGTTGTGGCTGCTGCCTTCCGGCCCTGACCAGGTTGGCGAGGCGCTCGTCCGCCGCCGATCTCCAAGGCCTATATGTCAATGCGGGACGGTCAGGGCAAGAGGCGGGTTAGCGTCCCGCCGCCTTGAAGGTTTGATAGACCGTCTCCTCGAAACCCAGCACGTCCCCTCGTCCGGCCGCCATTTCGTCGGCGTCGAACGCACGGGCGACCTGGCCGTCGTGGATCAGCAAACCCAGGTCGCAGCGCGTGGCGAAGGTCGCGATATCGTGCAGGGCAGCAATCAGGGCGCCGCCGGCGGCGACCCATTCGGCCAGCATCAGCTTCAGGTCGTGGGCGGCGACGGGGTCGAGCCAGTTGAAGGGCTCGTCCAGCAGAACGACCGCCGGCGCGCCGATGAAGGCGGTGAACACCGCAACGCGCTGGCGCATGCCGGCTGACATCCGCCAGACGGCGATCTTTTCCAGGGCCGCGACGCCAAGGGCTTCATAGATGTGGGCTGGCTGGCGCGGATTGGTCGAACGCATGCGGCCGAGCAGGTCGAGCAGCTGGCCGGCCGTCAGTTCGGCCGGCAGGGCGTCGGGCGGCGGGGCGAACCCGATGCGGCCGGCGCGGGCCCGGGTGTCCTGGGCGATCTCGGCGCCGCCCAGACGCACCGAGCCGCCATCGATGGGCAGGCGGCCGTTCAGCGCGCGCAGCAGGGTGGTCTTGCCGCTGCCGTTGGCGCCCAGCAGGCCAAACCACTGGCCGGCCGGCGCCTCGAACGAGACGCCGCAAACGATCGGCCGCTTTGCCAGCGAGACCTGCAGGTTCTGAACGGCAAGCACAGGCGTCATCGGTCGAACCACCGGCGGCGGCGCGCGGCCCGCACGAGGAAGACGGCGCGTACGACCAGCCAGATGACGCCCAGCGATGTCTGCACCGCCGAGACCATCAGCGCGCCGGACGCATCGGCGCTGAGCGACAGCGAGGCGTTGCGCTGCGAGCGGATCATCCGGTGCAGGAACAGATAGGCGAAGTAGAGCCCGGCCAGGGCCGCTGAGTCGAAGCCGATGACGATGGCGGCGAAGACCCCCACCCGGGCGATCAGGCCGCAGGCCGCGCCGGCCAGCAGGGCATAGACCAGGGCCGGCCCATGCAGCCGGAAAAAGACCATCGGCAGGCTGGGCGGCTCGCGCCCCGCAAAGGCCGTCACCGGCCCGCTGGGCCCCAGGATCAGGGCGCCGGCCAGAGTGGCGCCGGACGC
This sequence comes from uncultured Brevundimonas sp., assembly GCA_964543805.1. GTDB lineage: Bacteria > Pseudomonadota > Alphaproteobacteria > Caulobacterales > Caulobacteraceae > UBA5005. The sequence goes on along the minus strand of CAZJBC010000010.1, from coordinate 17,263 downwards.
CAGGGCGATGCCGATCGCCGGTGAGTCATTGTTGTGGGCGGCGGTGGCAGCCGCCAGGGCGCCCAGGGCGAAGACGGCGCCGACGCTGACGTGGCGGGCGGTCCGGCTCATCGGCGGGCGGGCGACGCGTTGACCCGGCGCGGCCGGTCCCGCCGCCGGCGCAGGCGGCCGCAGCCACAACAGGCCGGCCAGGGCTCCGCCCAGCCAGGCGGCCAGGGCAAAGCCGGCCGCGCCCGGCAAGGTTCGCGTGGCGACCACCAGGGCGGCGAAAAGGACGATGGGCGCCTGCAGCAAACTCGTACGCACGGCCAGCCACAGGATCAGGGCCGGGCGGCCGGCGATCAGCGGATAGAAGGGCCCGTCGGCCAGCACGGTCAGGGCGCGCGATCGCTCCTTTGGATAGAGCCAGGCGAAAAGGGCCGCGCCCGCGCCGGCCGATGTCAGCATGGCCAGGGCCGGCGGCAGGCCCTGGGCGACCAGGGTGTCCAGACGCAGCAACACCGCGATGGCGACGAGAGCGGCCAACACCACTGCGCCCATGAAGACAACGTCGCGCGACGCCGTCCGCCAGAAGGCGCGCGCGTTGAGATATTCCAGCCGGAGCAAGGTGGCGATCACGGCCATATCCTGCGCCGATTTGAAAGCTTGAGGACAGGGTTTTGGCGCCCAATCCGGTTCAAATCGTGTCCGGACAGGGTCGGGTGCATTTGCCCGCGATCACCCCCGCGGGGTCAGGGGCACCATGATCTCGACCCGCAATCCCGGTTCGGCGTCCGTTACGGTCAGCACCCCGCCCAGCTGTTCCAGTCTCCGGCGGGTGTTGCGCATGCCATTGCCATCGCGCGCGCCGGCTTGCCGGGGCGCCAGGCCGACGCCGTCGTCCTCGACGGTCAAATGCAGCACCTCGTCATCGATGCGGGCGCTGGCCTTCACATGGCGGGCCTTCGCATGGCGCAGGACGTTGGAGACCACCTCGCGGTGGGCTGATCGCACGTTCTTGTAGATCCAGAAATCGAGGTTGCGGTCTGGCGCGGCGGCTTCGACCGGCGGCCAGTCGAGGGTCAGACCGGCATCTTCCAGGCGGGTGGCCGCCTCGCCGCGCAGGTCGGCCAGCATTCGGCTGGCGGGGATGTGCTCGCCGGACATGCCGCCGACGATGACGCGGATATCGTCCATGGCCGAGCGGACATCGGCGCGCACCTGTTCCACGTCGGGCCGGTGCAGACTGGTCAGCAGGCGCGCGCCAACATCGTCGTGCAGATCCTGGGCGATGCGGCCGCGTTCTTCCATGACGCCGCGACGGTAGGAATCGCGGGCGGCTTCGGCCTTGTTCATGAAGGCGATCAGCTCGCGCGCCAGGGCCACGTGCTCGGCGTTGAACAGGCGGCGGCCCTTGCCGGGATAGCGCAGGATCAGGGCCGTCTCGCCGGCCGTGGCGGGGATGGCAAGCTCCAGCCCGTCGGCGCGACGCTTGGCGACCTGAACATCGTCACCGGCCACCTCGATCTCGAGCGGATCGTAAAGCTCGGTCAGCATGGCGCGCCAGGCCTCCTGGCGGGCGCTCAGACCCGGCGTGAACGCGACCTGGGCGGCGGACTGGAACAGGCGGCTGTCGATGGGCGCCACCTTGCCGTCCATCATCCGCCAAAGCGCGCCGCGCAAAGGCAGGTAGGCCAGGGCGATGACCAGCAGCGATATGCCCAGGGCGGCCGGCGGCTCGAACCGCAGGAAGAAGATCAGCGCTCCATCCGCCGCCATCAGAGCCAGGGCGGCCGCCGCGACCAGGATGATCCGGTAGGCCCAGCGATCCAGATCGAACAGCCGGTAGCGGCCGACGCCGACGGCCACGCCGCCGAAGGAAATCAGGCTCGGAAACAGCGCAAAACTGTTCGCCGTCACGGGCGGCCCGCCGGTCAGCCGGGGCAGGACCATGAACGAGGCGCCGATCCCCAGGCCCAGCAGGACGGTAAGGCCCATCCAGCGAAGCACTGTGCGCGCGACAGGATCGTTACGCGATTGCCGCCACTGCGCGCCGACGAAGATCATGATCAGGACCAGCGGGATCAGCATGGACCGGAAGACCAGCTTGACGTCCAGGAACGCCGTGCCCGCCGCGGCGCCGCCGATCACGATCAGCGGAAAGATCAGATGCCAGAAACGCGGGCGGACCACGGTCCGGGGAAAGTTCATGAACATGGCCGCCATCAGCCAAAGGCCGACCTGGGAGAAGACATAGTTGAGGGCCGACAGCCCCCATAACGTAACGCCGCCGGCCACCGCCTCACGCGCGCCATAGACGCCCGCCGCGAAACTGCAGATCGAAAAGCACGCCGCCGTCAGGGCATAAGTGCGCGCGCCCCAGTCGCGCGGCCGCAGCGCCCACACCCAGGCGCCGATGATCATGGAATAGACCCCGATCGCCAGGATGACCCAGAACTCGGCCTCGAGGTGGGCCAGGTTGCGGTGGGCAGGCTTGAGCTGGATCAGCGGACCGCCCGTGACCAGCTGCACGGTGACGGATCCGCGACCCGCCATCCGGGTCAGGGCCGAGGCGGCTTCATACCAGCGGCGGTCGGAGGCCAGCGACGGGCCGGGCACGTGGGTGGGCAACAGCTGCTCCGCTGACAGGCCGACCGCCTGGCCATTCTGCCAGAAGACCACGGGCTCATTGGCCGGTATGCCCGCCAGCCGATGGCCGTCGGAGTCCAGCACGACGATGTTGCCGCGAATGGCGCCGCGATGGAAAGAGATGCCGAACTCCGGAAATTGCGAGACCGACCACAGGCTCAAGGCGACCAGGCCCGCGCACAGATAGACAGCGAACAGGACGATCGAAACGGGGGAGCGCGGCCGCAACATTAAGATCGAATAACACGGCGGGCGCGGGGCGACATCCTTCCTCCCCTTGGCGGAGAGGTATTGGTTGTGCGCCTAAACCTCGTCCGAAAAGATCGCCTCGATGGGCATATCGAACAGACGGGCGATGCGGAAGGCCAGCGGCAGGGATGGATCGTACTTGCCCGTCTCGATGGCGTTGACGCTCTGGCGCGAAACGTCCAGCCGGTCGGCCAGGTCGGCCTGGGACCAGTCGCGTTCGGCGCGCAGGACTTTCATACGGTTCTTCACCGGTACTTCCACAGGATGAACCATTGCGCCACACCCATGGCCCAGGCGATGAATCCTACCTGAAACGGCCACATTTCTGGCAACTCGACGCCGGCGTATTTGCTGTAGGCGGACCAGGCGACGATGATCGCCAGAGCCAGGGAAAGCACCCTGACCTTGGCGCGCATGGCGACCATCTGCAGAAATTCATCGTCAAATTTGACCGGCGGTGTCAGCACCACGGCGAGCACTGTCAGGCTGGCGACGGTTGGCAGCAAGGCCATCAGATGGCGGGGCACGCCCGGTTGGGGCGTCGGCAATCCGAACCAGCCCTGAGCGAGCGCCACGGAGACGATGAACAGGACGCTCGACCCGATCCAGCCCGCCACCCACCACTTTACCCAAGTGCGCTGGGCAGCCGTGAGGGGCGCGGCCTTGCCCGGCCCGCAGGATTGATCCTTATCGATCATCGACGCTGCCCCTTCACCGGTACCTCCAGCTGGCGAAGATCTGGGCCGGAATGTTGGCGATCAGGAACAAGAGCACGATCGTCGCCGGCTGCGGCCCGGTCACGCCGGCATAGCGGCTCAAAAAGCCCCAGCCGGTGACGATGACCAGGGTCAGCGCCATGGTGGCGGCCGTGGTGCGGGCGCGGATCAGGCGCTGGAACTCGTCGTCCTTTTCCACCACGGGCGTGACGATCAGCCAGGCCCACCAGATCAACGGGACGGTCGGCGCCAGGGCAACCAGATAGAACAGCGCGATGTGGGGACTGGCCCGCCAGCCCAACGCGCCCTCGGCCAGATCAATGGTCAGCCACAGGAGCGCCAGGGACGCCAGTTGCCAGCCGATTCGCCGCACAATCCCGGGCTGGCTGACCGCGCGCCAGGTCATCCCGACGGGACCGGCTGGCCTGACTGTGAGTTTTCCAGGGTCGCTCATGTGTATCGCCTCCGCACAATCATCTGGGCCGGCGCCATCAGCAGGGCCCACAGGGGATAGATCGCCCAGGCCGGGGCGTGGGGCGCCTGGTTGAAGGTCTCCAGAAAGCCCCAGGCTGTGGCGACCATAAAGGCCCCGCCCATGGCCCACAGCATGGACTGAACCTGAATGGCGCGCTGAAACTCGTCCTTTTCCTCGGCCAGATAGACGCCGATCGCCGCCATGCTGGCCGCCAGGGGGACCGTGGGCGCCAGGGCCAGAAGCCAGGCCAGCGGGCCGGCAGGCTTGAGGTTTATGAAGGTGAATATCGTCACCATCAGCACGGCGACGTAGCCGCTCATGGCTAGCATGAAACGTTTTACATAACGCTTTGTCGCCGGCGAGGCGGGCGTGCGCCCTGACCGGATGCCGCGTAGTCCCGGAAGAACTGACAGGGCCAGAATGACGAGACAGTAGATCGCCGTCACGGCCATCACCCAGGCCATCGCCGCATGGTGTGATTTCAGCCAGAGCATGCCCTCCAGAAAAGAGACCACCGCCGCAGCCAGGGCCAGGATCCAGGCCGGCCAGAAAACACGGGCGGGCAGGCAGATGAGCGGATCCGCCAGGGTTTTGAGGTTCATGACCGCCTCCGGGCCGCGACGAGACGGGCGGTCAGCACCAGACCGCCGATGACGCCGAGATAGCCGATGGTGATGGGAACCAGCGGAGCGAGAGGATGGCCCTGCCAGGCGGTGACAAACACGATCGCCCCATAGACTGTGGCGGCCACGGCCACGAGAGCGAGCCAGATCAGCCAGAACAGATTGAAGCGGTCGCTGGTGGAGGTGATCATTGGAATCCTCCCGCCCGGGCCAGGCGGATCGCCCGCCAGCTGGTCAGGGCGATGACGACGATCGCCACGCATGCCATCGCCAGCCGCGCCGGCCGATCCAGTCCAGCGCCGCAAGTCCAGACGATCAGCAGGGCGCTGATCCCGATCACGGCGGCAAGGCTCGCGTAAAACAGGGTCGCGGTCACCCGTGCAACGGCATTCATGTCAAACACCCCTATCTAAATGACAAGCGTCCATGACATATTCCAACTCTTGATGTCAAGCGTCCCCGACATTATATACTTTACAAAGCACGCGAGATTCCCTTATTTTGCAAGGGTAAGAAGGAATTTCGCCATGAATCTCACCGATCCGATTTTTCAAGACGCCGATAAGGCCCGCGCCCATCTGGAAGCGACTCGCTGGCCGCATGGCCCGATTTGCCCGCATTGCGGCGTCGTGAACGAAGCCACGGAGTTGAAGGGCAAGGCGCATCGGGCCGGTCTGTATCAGTGCAACGCCTGTCGCGAGCAGTTCACCGCCACGGTTGGGACTGTGTTTGAGCGTTCGAAGGTTCCGCTGAACAAGTGGCTTCTGGCGACCTACCTCATGACTTCCAGCAAGAAGGGCGTCTCGGCTCACCAGATCGGGCGCACCCTGGGCGTGACGTACAAGACCGCTTGGTTCATGTGTCACCGCATCCGTGAGGCCATGATCACCGACGACACGACCAAGATGGGCGGCGGTGGCGGGACGGTTGAGGTTGATGAGACCTACATCGGCAAGAACCCCGATGCGAAGGCCACGCGCTTTGCCGGAACCTCAATGAACCGCGTCATGACGCTGGTTGATCGCTCGACGGGTCGCGCCCGCTCGTTCGTGATCGGCGACTTCAAGATCACGACCGTTGAGCCGATCCTGCTGGCCAATATCTCCCATGAGGCCCGCTTGATGACCGACGAGGCCCACACCTACAAAATCCCCGGCAAGAACTTTGCCGGCCATGCCCGCGTGAACCACGCTCAGGGCGAATATGTCTCGCGTACCGATCCCTCAGTGACCACGAACACGATTGAAGGCTTTTTCGGTATCTTCAAGCGCGGGATGAAGGGCATCTATCAGCACTGCGGATCACAGCATCTGCAACGCTACATGCGAGAATTCGACTTCCGTTACACGAACCGCGTCGCGGTCGGCGTGAACGACACAATGCGCGCCAACGAGGCTCTTCGCGGCATCGGCGGCAAGCGCCTCACCTATCGGCGGGTTGGTGAAGCCGCGAACGCGTAGGCAGAAGGCTAAACGCTTGTGGTGGATTCGACTCCGCAAGCGAAAGGGGCAAAAATCCTCGCCTCAATGAGGAAGCGATTCATGCCCGGCCAACTAAGCGATCTACACGTGAACTCCTGACGGGACTTAGTTGGTCCGGTGGTCAGGGCGAGCCCTTTTTGGGCTACCGTTAGGTCTTTGGCGCGGGCTTCGGCCCGCGCTCACCTTTCGGCCTGTGTGGCTTGTGCGGGGTATTCACGAGGTTATGGAGCGTCCGCTGGAAGGCGTCGTCGTCGGGTTTCTGAGGAGCTTTGTCCGTCATGCACTTGCCGCCATTCGAAGGACCGCGCCAAAAGGTTGCGCGGGGCTATAAACACATTGCAGACCTCAAGAAGGTCATTGCGGATTTTGCCGCCAGTTCGAGTGTCGTGGCAACCCACTTGCCACAAGAAGACCGGGGCGGCGCCACGGCCTGGCGCATCGAATTCAGCGAACCAGAACCTAGCGACATTCCACTAATTTTTGGAGACGCCCTGCATAACTTTCGTTCGGCCCTCGATCTTATGATTGGCGATCTCGTCGACATCCGAGATGTGAAAGTGAAGAGGGCTCGGTACCCCTTTGCCATCGACGCGGATGCAGTGCGAATTACCTACCAAAGTAACTTGGGCAACCTCGGCGACGATATTCTTGACGCCATACTAGCCACGCAACCCTATCGCGGTGGAAATGCGCTGCTGCGCGGGCTGCATGATCTCGACATCAACGATAAGCACGAATGGATCACGCCGATGTATCTCGGTGCCATTGGAAATTTCAACATTCCCACCATTGCGCGAGCCTTTTTGGCTCAGAGCTTCGGCGTCGACATCGGGGGCGAAACAACAATTTGGATTGGTTCCTGCTTTCGCCTGAAAACGGGCGTCAATCCGAATTCGATGATCAACATCGTGCCCGAAAGTCACGCGCCATACTTCGGAGAGGCGTCACCTTGTTTTCCCGGCCAGCCTTTCATCGCAACGCTTGAAAACATCGGCCAACTTGTTGGCGAAATCGTCGCGAGCTTTGCCTCTCAATTCGGGCGCGGGAATTTGGAAGCCCAAAGAGCACCACTCGGCGACGCGGCGGGAGTGGTCGATCTCCCGCCTAGCATCGAGCCGTTCTTCGAAATGTATAACACCCCTCCTCTTGGGAGAGGTTGAGGCCGGCCTGTCACGCCCTTCAGAATCAATCATTTAGAGGCCTGCTTTGTCAAGTATACAATGTCGAGCGTCCCTGACATTGGGCGTTCCGGACTCGCCCGCCGGTCGGGCCGTGGCTAAGGCTTGGCCATGAGAAAAGCGCTTAAACTGGATCGCGACACCGAGGTCGTCGACATCGAGCTGGGACCTCCCGACAGCCCGCCGGCCTATGAGAGCCTGCTGGCCACGGGCGATTGCCAGCTGACCCGGTTCGAGCCACCGCTGGTCCCCGACAAATTTCCCAAGGCGCGGAAGAACGAGCGCTATCTGCCGGTCCAGGTCGGCGACGGGCGCGACCATGCGCTGCACATCTGCGCCCACCCCGGTTACACGAGCTTCTTTGAGCCGAACGGCAAGCTGCTGGCGCTCTACCCCGACCTGAAACGCAATGCGGCGGTGACCCGCAAGGTCCCCGACCTGGCGACACGGCGCCTCGACGACATCGCCGAGATCAAGCGTATCGACCTGCTGAAACTCAGCCTGCGCGGCGGCGAGCTGGCGGCGATAAAGGGTGGGCCGCAGAGCCTGGCCGGGGCGGTGGCGGTGCACACCGACCTCTATTTCGCCCCGCTCTACAAGGGACAGGGCGCGCCGGGCGAAATCGATGAGGCGCTGCGAAAGCTGGGGTTTGTGCTGCACCACATGCCGGCGGCCAAACGGTTCGTGATGGCGGCGAGCATCCCCTCCTACCTGAACCAGGGTCCCTCGACCCAGCTGATCACCGGCGAGGCCTTTTACCTGCGCGACCTGTCGCGGCACGAGCAGCTGGACGATGACCAGCTGAAGCACATGGCGGTGATCTGCCACCATTACAAAGCCTTTGACGAGGCGCGGTTCTGCATGGGCCTTCTGGAAAAGCGCCGGGCGATCCCGAAGGAGACGGTGCTGCGGTATATGGGGCTTTAGCTTTTGAAGTGCTTGGACAGCTTCAGGCCCTGTTTCTGATAGTGTGAGCCGCCCTCGCCGTAGAGCCGCGCGGGACGCTCGGTCAGGGGCTCAAACACCAGGCGCGCGACGGTCTGGCCGTCTTCCAGCAGGAACGGGGTGTGGCTGCGGACCTCGAGCACGCCCTTGGATCCGGCGCCGTGGGCTTCATCGACGCCAAAGCCCGGATCGAAAAAGCCGGCATAGTGGACGCGAAACTCGCCCACCGCAGGGTCGATGGGGGTCATTTCGGCGGCCTGGAGGGCCGGGATGGCGATGTCTTCCTTGGACGCCAGGATGTAGAATTCGCCCGGATCGAGCAAAAGCTCGCCGCGGCGCGGCTCCAGCGCTTCCCAGAAATCGGCCAGGTCCAGGGCGGCCTCGCGGTCCAGGTCTATGACCCCTGCGTGGCGGCGTGCGCGATAGCCGGCGATGGCGCCGGTCAGATCAACGCCGATGTTGGTGACCGTCACCCGAGGCGGATCGCCCGCCTTTAGCCGCAGCTGATTGAGGCGCGTGCCGGCGCGGACCAGGACGGAAAAGGTCTGGGGCGCGATCTCGAGATAGAGCGGCCCTGAGTAGCCGGAGGCGACATCGTCGAACGCTTCGCCGTAATCGGTTAGGAGCCGTACGAAGACATCGACCCGGCCGGTGGAGCTCTTGGGGTTGGCCCGGGCGGAAACGCCTGGCGGCAGGGCCAGGCGCTCGGCCACCTCAACCAGATAGACACAGCCCTTTTCCAGCACCGCGCCGGCGGACAGATCCAGCTTGTGCATGGCCACGCCGGCGATGCGGTCGGCGACCTTGCGGCCCGCGCCGGGCAGGAAACTGGCCCGCACGCGCCAGGCCGTTGGACCCAGGCGCAGGTCGAGGCTGGCCGGCTGCACCTGGTCGGAATCAAAGGCGACATCGGCCGTGATCGCGCCACTGGCGATCAGCGCCTCAATCGCCTGACAGGGCAGAATGCCGGGGATGCTCATGGTCTCGTTCTTCGGGCGCCGGGGCGAGTCTGACAAGGCCACGCGCTCAGGAAGACAGGGGACAACCCTTGACCTTGCCCCCTCTCCTGCCATTGATGCGCGCCTGAAAAGGAGAGGCCGCCGTGGCTGAGGATCGCACCGAGAAACCCGAGGACTGGGAAACCGCCACCCGCCTGGTGCGCGGCGGCATGGCCCGTTCGCCTTACGGGGAAATCTCCGAGGCCCTGTTCCTGACCCAGAGCTTTGCCTATCCCAGCGCCGGCGCGGCCGACGCGCGGTTCTCGGGCGATGATCCGGGCTTCATCTATCAGCGGTTCGGCAACCCGACGACGCAGATCTTCGAAGACCGGCTGGCGCTTCTGGAAGGCGCCAGGGTGTGCCGGGCCACCGCTTCGGGCATGGCGGCGGTGGACGCGGCCTTGCGCGGTCTGGTCAGGGCCGGCGATCATCTCGTGGCCGGTCGGGCTCTGTTCGGCTCCTGCCGCTGGATCTGCGCCGAGCTGTTGCCGCGCTGCGGAGTCGAGGTGACCTTCGTCGATGCGACCGACATTGCCGCCTGGCAGGCCGCCGTGCGTCCCAATACCGTCGCCTTCCTGATCGAGAGCCCGGCCAATCCCCTGCTCGAGGTCACCGACATCGCCGCGGTATCCGCCATCGCCCATGCGGCCGGCGCGCGGGTGGTGGTGGACAATGTCTTCGCAACACCGATCTTCCAGAAACCCCTGGAACTGGGCGCCGATGTCGTCGTCTATTCGGCCACCAAACACATCGACGGCCAGGGCCGAGTGCTGGGCGGCGCGATCCTGATGAACGACACCGAACTGTTCGAGAAGTCCTACAAGGACCTGCTGCGTCACACCGGACCTGCCATGAGCCCGTTCAATGCCTGGGTGCTGCTGAAAGGCCTGGAGACCCTGGACCTGCGCGTGCGGGCCCAGTCCGACACCGCCCGCTTCCTGGCCGACCTGATCGCCGAACACCCGAACGCGGACGCCTGCGCCTATCCCGGCCGGCCCGACCATCCTCAGGCGGCCATTGTCGCTAAACAGATGACCGGCGGCGGCAGCGTGCTGGCCTTTGACTTAGGCAGCCAGGAGGCGGCCTGGAAGTTCCTGGACGCCCTGCAGATCGTCGACATCTCCAACAACCTGGGCGATGCCAAATCCATGGCGACCCACCCGGCGACCACCACGCACCGCTCGGTGCCCGAGGCCGAACGCCTGGCCATGGGCCTGACGGCGGGCTGGGTGCGTATGTCGGTGGGTCTGGAAGGCAAGGCGGACCTGGCGCGGGACGTCACCCGGGCGCTGGACCGGGCGCGGGCCAATTCGAAATGAAACGCCTGCGCCGCTTCGGGGCCAAGGAAAACCCGGTCTATGAGGCCCGCACCCGCGACATCGTCGTGCGGGTCAGTCCCGCCTACCAGACCGATCAGTCCGCGCCGGAGGAAGGCCGCTGGTTCTGGACCTATACGGTCGAGATCGAGAACCATGGGGCCGAGACGGTGCAGCTGGTCTCGCGCCACTGGGTGATCACCGACGGGCTGAACCGGCGTGAGGACGTGCGCGGGCCGGGCGTGGTAGGCGAACAGCCGACGCTGAAACCGCGCGAGGCGTTTCGTTATTCCTCTGGCTGCCCGCTGACCACGCCGTCCGGCATGATGCGCGGCGCCTACCAGATGATGACCCGCGAGGGCGACGCCTTTGACGTGACCATCCCCGAATTCAGTCTGGACCTGCCGGGCGCGCGGCGGGTGGTGAACTAGCTGGCGGCTGTTTATCGGTTGGCCGGCGGCGGGATCGGCCGCTGGCTCGGCGCGCCCAGGCCGCCGATGACCCGCTCCTCGCTGTAGCGCGCGAAATCCCCCAGATAGGTCTGGGTGTCGGTGCGCCGGTGAACCAGCAGCTGATATGTGCGATTCATGTCCGGGTTTGTGAAGGTCACCGCCCCGCCCTTGACCGTCCAGCCGTGGGCCTGGGCCAGGAAGTTGACCTCATAGTCCAACGAGGTGAGGTAGTTGATCTCATAGCGGCGCAGGGTCGGCAGATCGCCGTCGTCGTCGATGAACTCGACATTCAGGTTGTCCAGGGCGACGGCGCGTTGTCGGGCGCCCATCGGCATGGTCGTCAGCCGGGCCTGGGCGTCGCGCACCCGCCCGTCGATCAGCGCCTGATGACGAACGTCGGACGCATGGGCCCTGGCCAGGGCGGCGTTGGCGTCGGCCGGTTTCTGACCGCCCGCCAGGTGGGCCGGATCGACCAGGTCGGCGACCTTGAGGGCGGTCAGCTCATCGCGATAGGCCATGTCGTCGGTCTGCAGCGCGCGGCGCAGCGCCTGGATCACCGGCGCGCCCGGAGCGCCGAGCAGGGCAAGCTCGGCGGTCTGGGCTCCGATGACCGCAAAGGGCGTGACCAGGGCCGCGCCCAGAATCACGAACAGGGCCAGGTTGCCCGACAGCGGCCGGCGGTTGGCGTTGCAGTAGAAGTAGAGCGCCGCCAGAACCAGGACCGCGGCAATAACGGCGATGATCTCGCCCCTGAACACCAGGCCGGCGAACGGATCGTGGGCCGGCACGCCCTTGTGGCCATAGACAAAGCTGACGACGGCCGTCGGAAGGACGACCGCTGCCGCACCGCCGGCGATCAGCGGCCAGCCGGTCGGGCTGTGTCGCGGGGCGCGTTCAGGGACGAGGGGCGATGAGTCGAAAGCTATGGGCGACTATCCTCTAAAGCCGCGGCTGAAGTCGTGGACGGTCGGTCGGCGGGGAGACTTGTCTCCCAGGTCATGGGCCTTGGCCTCAAAGGATTGTCCGATGTTGTAGATGTAGACGCCCGCGTCCGAGCGGGCGCCCTCGGCCCAGGCGAAGTAGCGGGTGTCGGATTCGTGGACGAACTGCACGTGGCCGTCCTGCATCTTCCAGCCGCCGCGGGCCAGATAGGTGGTCTCGTACTCGATCATGCCCAGCCGGTAGATCTGGGTGGCGCGCAACTGCTTCAGGCCGCCGTCCTTGCTGCGAAAGTCGCGGTCAAAGTCAGCCAGAACCTTGTCCTTCCAGGCCTTGACCCAGGGTACGGCGACAATGGCGGCGCGGGTGCGTCCAGCCAAGCCGGTGCTGAGCGCCGAGAAGGCCGCATCGGCCTCGCGCGCCTTGACCAGTCCGGCCCGGGTCGCCGCAGCGTCGAACCCGTGGGCCAGGGTGGCCGGCCGAAACCGGTCTTCCAGCCCCAGGCTCACCACGGCCTGATCATAGGCGTCCGCTCCGTCCAGGGTCTGGCGATAGGCGGCGCGCATCCGGGGTGCGATCCTGTTCCAGCCCTGGTCGTAGACGACCTGTTCAGTCCCGGCGACGATCAGCGGCGCGATCAGGGCGCTGGCCAGGATCACTCCGAGGGCCCCGTCCGCCGGCAGGCGCCTGTTCATGGCGTTGGCGTAGAGCAAGACCAGGCCGGTGATGATCGCGCCGGCCAGGGCGCCGCCCATCTCGACCCGCAGCAGGATCGGCCGCAGAGCCGTATGATCGGTCAGCATGGAGAAGGCTGTGAACCCAGCGAACAGGCCAGCGGCCGCGGCGGCGACCACGGCGCCTGCCAGGATCGGCGGCCAGCGCCGCGCGGGCCGGCGGGGCGCGCGGTCGAACCTGTAGACGCTATCGCCCGCCGTCATGAATCCCCCCGGTCGCGGCCTTTGTTCAAGACCTATCACCGGTAGAGCGGCTGATCCAGCCGCTCAGGCCTCGCCCGCCGCCTCGCCCAGGGCTTCCGGTTCGATGGAATAGACGCGGTTGCAGTATTCGCAGGTGACCTCGATGCGGCCCTCGGCGTCCAGCATGTCGCCGCGCTCGTGGCTGGGGAACGAGCCCAGCACCGAGATGATCCGCGCCCGCGAACAGCGGCAGTGGCTGCGCACGGCTGTGGCCGGGAACATGCGCACGCCCTCTTCGTGGAACAGGCGAAAGAGCAAGGTCGCGGGCGAGATGGTGGGGTCAACCAGCTCGTCTTCGCCAAGCGTGTTGAACAGGGCCTGCACGGTGTCCCAGGCCTCGTCGGTCGATCCGCGCGCCGCATCGCCGGCGATGTTCTGCAGGATCATGCCGCCGGCCCGCCAGCGGTCGGGGCCGCTATCGCGCACCTGGGCGGTGGCCAGCAGAACCCGCGTCGGCGTCTGTTCCGACTGGGCGAAATAGCGTTCGGCGCACAGGGCGAGGGTCTCGCCCTCGATGGGGGTGACGCCCTGATAGCGTTCCATGTCGGGGCCCTGGTCGAGGGTCATGATGAAGACGCCCTCGCCCAGCAAGGTCTTGGCGCCGGGGCGGGCAAAGCCCTGGCAGGCCTCGGCCACCCGGTCCTCGTTAAAGCGGCAATAGGCGCGTAAGTCCCCCGCGGTGTCGTAGTCGGCGACGACGAACGAGACCGGCCCGTCGCCCTGGGCCTGCAGGATCAGGCGCCCATCGAACTTCAGGCTCGCGCCCACCAGGGCGGCCAGGGCGCAGGCCTCGCCCACCAGATTGGCGACGGCGTCGGGATAGGCATGGCGGTTCAGGATATCGTCGATGGCCGGCCCGAGGCGGACTATCCGCCCGCGCACAGGCTCGCTCTCAATCTGGAACGGCGCAACGAGGTCATCGGAAGGGGAGGTGGAGGTGAGTGTCGGAGTCATGGCGGGGAATATAGGGGATGGGGGGGAGGTTTGCGACACGCGGCCGAGCAGCGAAGCGATAGCGCCACTAAAATGTGTACAAGCGGGCGCTGTGTGTCCGCGCCAATTGCGCCCAGCGCCGTCACGCCCCCCCGATTAGAAGGAATTGGCCTCCCGGTTAGCTATGCGCAGGTCGTCCAGGCGGCGGCTGATGGCGAGGTTTCGCTCTATGGCGCCGTTGTAGGCGGTCAGGTCGGCCTCAACCATGAACACGGGCCGGCCTTCGCGAATGACCCAGCGCCTCTTTGCCAGGACATCGACCATGGTCGAGATGACATCCCAGCGCTCACCTTGCAGGCGCCAGACTTCAGGCAGGTTCACGGTGGAGCCGGCGAAGCCCCGGTCATAGGCGGCCATGGCTTTCTCGCGCCGAACAAGCGGGACCTTTTGGGCGATGTCTTCTCGCGCCTGGGCGTAGAGAGCGTCGAATTGGGTGTGGAACTCGTCCAGGTCGGATCGGCCCTGGGTCACCTTCGCTCGGGCGTCCGCGGCATTGAAGCCATGCGCCAGGTTGGCCGGCCGGAACATGTCGGTAAGTTTTAGCGCTTCGAGTTTGGCGTTATAGCGCTGACCCACCGCTGTTATGTCGGCCTTCAGCTTGTCGTTCGTCGCCTGGTTCGCTTGACTGCCGGCCAACAGGTAACTTCCGCCAAGGACCAGGATCGGACCGGTCGCGAAGGTCAGGCCGAAAGCGACAAAGAGCGCCGTTATGATCGAAAGCTTTTGGCGAAATACAACGCCGGCCAGGGCCTGAAGGCCGAAGATGATCAAGGCCGGTATCAGCAGCCCGCCCGTCATGCCGCCAAGCATCTCGGGAAAGTGTTCCGCGCCGCCGGGATGGGGATAGCCGGTCTCGGCGGCTATCTTGAAGCTCGACTGGACCGAGACGGCCGCGGCAATCAGGCCGGCGGCGAGCATGATCGGCCATCCGGACAGACCGAGCGGATTGGCGCCGTCAAAGCCGACGTCTTTCGTCTTGGTCATGACATTCCCCCAAAAAAAGGTCACGGCGCAGATCGGCGCCTACCATGGCGGGAAGTTTGGCGGGTGGAAAGGGACTGGTCCCACCTTCGCTATAGCGGCTGCGGACAGTCCGCTGCCTTGGCGGCTTCACTGGACCCGGATCAAGTCCGGGGTCTTATTGGCTGAGATGGGGTTGGACGGCTCTACGAGCCGCCCAACGCCCAGGCCAATATCGACTTTTGCGCGTGCAGCCGGTTCTCCGCCTCGTCCCAGGCCAGGGACTGCGGGCCGTCCAGCACCTCGTCGGTCACTTCCTCGCCGCGGTGGGCGGGGAGGCAGTGCATGAAGGCGGCGTCCTTGTGGGCCAGGCTCATCAGGGCGCGGTTGACCTGGTAGGGCTCGAAAGCGGACAGGCGTTCGGCGTGGTCGGTGTCGCCCATCGAGACCCAGGTGTCGGCGACGATCAGGTCGGCGCCCTCGACCGCTTCGCGCGGGTCGCTGGTGATATGGATCTGGCCCTGTTCAGCCCGAGCGCGGGCGACGTCGACGCGATCGGGGGCGTAGGCGTCGGGGCAGGCGATGTTCAGGCGGTAGCCGAACTTGGGGGCGGCGTGGATGAAGCTGGCGCAGACGTTGTTGCCGTCGCCGACCCAGGCGATGGTCCGGCCGGCCAGCGGGCCGCGATGCTCTTCAAACGTCATCAGGTCGGCCATGATCTGGCAGGGGTGCGAGGCGTCTGTCAGGCCGTTGATCACGGGGATGTCAGCCGCCTCGGCGAAGGCCTGGACGTCTTCGTGGCGATTGGCGCGGATCATGACGATGTCGACCATGCGCGAGAGAACCCGCGCGGTGTCGGACACCGGCTCGCCGCGGCCCAGCTGCATGTCGCCGGCTGACGCGATGATGGAATCCCCGCCCAACTGGCGCATGGCCGCATCAAACGAGAAGCGGGTGCGGGTGGAGTTCTTCTCGAAGATCATGGCCAGGGTGCGGTCACGCGCCGGAGCGTCGGCGTCGACGCGGCCTTTCGGCCAGCCGAGCCGGGCGGCCTTGCGGGCGTGGGCGTCATCGAGAATGGCGCGCAGGGTGGGCGCGTCCAGCTTGTAGAGGTCGACGAAATGGCGGGTCATGAAGCCGCCGCCTTCCGCGCCCGGGCGCAGGTGGCCTCGAAGCGGGCGATGAGCTCGCGGGCCTCGTCCAGGGTCAGGTTCAGGGGCGGCAGCAGCCGCACGCAGTTGTCGCCGCCGCCGGCGATGAGCAAGTGCTCGTCCCTGGCCATCTGCATGAACTCGCGGTTGTTCGGCTTGATCTTGACCCCGATAAGCAGGCCCTTGCCGCGGATGTCCTCGATGATGTCGGGGAAGCGGTCGCGCAGGCCCGACAGTTGCTGGGTCAGGTACCCGGCGACCGACTTGACGTTGTCGAGCAGTTTCGGATCGTTCAACTGGTCAAAGGCCGCGCAGCCGACAGCCATGGCGAGCGGATTGCCGCCGTAGGTCGAGCCGTGGGTTCCGCTGACCATGCCGCTGGCCGCCTTGTGGGTGGCAAGGCAGGCGCCGACGGGAAAGCCGCCGCCCAGGGCCTTGGCGACACACATGATGTCGGGTTCAGAGCCCGGGGCCCATTCGTGGGCGAAGAGCTTGCCGGTCCGCCCCAGGCCGCATTGCACCTCGTCGTAGATCAGCAACACGCCGGCCTCATCGCAGATCTGGCGAAGGGTGAGCAGCTGGCTGTCGGTCAGCACGCGCGCGCCGCCCTCGCCCTGCACGGGCTCGATGATGACGGCGCAGGACGTGGGGCCCAGCGCGGCCTTCAGGGCGTCCATGTCGCCGAACGGCAGCTGGATATAGCCGGGCAGCCGCGGGCCGAACCCGTCGAGGTAGCTGGGGTTACCCGAGGCGTTGACGGCGGCGTAGGTGCGGCCGTGGAAGCTGCCGTCAAAGCCGATGATGTCGATCCGCTCGGGCTGGCCTAGGTGCGCGAAATATTTGCGGGCGGTCTTCAGGGCGCATTCCACCGCCTCGGTCCCCGAGTTGGTGAAGAAGACGACGTCGGCGAAGGTTGCGTCAGTCAGGCGCGTGGCCAGCGCCTCCTGCTCCGGAATCGTGAAGATGTTGGACACGTGCCACAGCTTTTCGGCCTGGGCTTTCAGGGCGGAGACCAGCACCGGATTGGCGTGGCCCAGGGCGTTGACCGCAATGCCGGCCACCGCGTCGAGATATCGCTCGCCGCCCGTCGAAATCAGCCAGGCGCCTTCGCCGCGCTCGAAGGCGAGCGGCGTGCGCGAATAGACGCCCATGAGATGGGATTGACCGGCGGGGGCTGAAGGC
>CAZJBC010000009.1:8546-20671 GCA_964543805.1 uncultured Brevundimonas sp. | reverse complement strand
AATATCAGACGCGGGACTTTGAACGAATTGTCGCGCTTCGCGCACGCACCGAGGCCATCGCGCGGCACCTGACGGATTTCCTAAAGAAGACGGACCGGTTCGCCAAAACCATTGTCTTCTGCGTCGATCAGGACCACGCGAGCGAGATGCGTCAGGCCCTGGTCAACCTGAACAGCGATCTGGTCGCGCGCTACCCCGATTATGTCGCACGCGTGACGGCCGACGAGGGGGACATCGGTAAGGGCAAGCTCAGCCGCTTCCAAGACCTTGAAGCGGAAACGCCGGTCATCCTCACCACCTCGCAGCTCCTCACCACCGGCGTCGACGCGCCTACCTGCAAGAACGTGGTTCTGGCCCGGGTGGTCGGCTCGATGGCCGAGTTCAAACAGATCATCGGGCGGGGCACACGCCTGCGAGAGGACTACGGCAAGCTCTGGTTCAACATCCTGGACTATACCGGCACCGCGACCGAAAAATTCGCAGACCCCGCTTTCGACGGCGATCCCGTGTCCTCCATCCAAGCCGAGATCGACGACACCGGCACCGTCGTTACCGAGGTGCAGGAAGATAGCGCGGACATGCAGGACGACCGGCCGCCAGGCGAAGGTGGGCCCGTTGTCCTCCCGCCAGACGAGGATGACGGCCTGCCTCGCAAGCTGTTCGTTGACGGCGGCGCTGTCGAGGTAGTGGCCCACCTCGTCTATGATCTCGACCCGGAAGGCAGGCGGCTAACCTGCCGCAAGCTAACGGATTGGACGGGCGAGAAAGTGCGTACGCTCTACGCTACGCCGGCGGCATTTCGAGCCGAATGGGCGATGCCCGGTAAGAGAGCCGCAATCGTCGAGGCCTTGGCGGAGCGCGGCATCGACCTGGGGGTGTTGCTTAAAGAAGCACAGAGACCGGAGGACGATCCGTTCGACCTCCTGTGCCATCTGGCGTGGAACGCCCCGATGCTCACACGTCGGGAGCGCGCCGAGCGGTTGCGCTCGTCCGAGGCCGGCTTGTTTACCCGCTATGGCCATGAGGCTAAAGCGGTGCTCGACGCGCTCCTGGAGAAATATGCGGCCGGCGGTCCTGATCAGCTCGCGCTGCCAGCCGCGCTCAAGGTCGCTCCCGTGTCGGACTTCGGGAACCCTAGCGAGATTGCCCGACGGTTCGGCGGGCCGGAGCGTTTGCGCGAGGCGGTGGCGGAACTTAGCGAGCGGCTTTACGCCGCGTGACCTTCGATTGATTGAAGAATATGGCCCGCTCCAAGAAGACTGACACGCCTCACACTACTGCCCAGCGCTTAGACGCGATCGTTAAGTCTGCGCGGAAGATCATGCGCAAGGACAAGGGCCTAAACGGCGATCTTGACCGCCTGCCCGTTCTGACCTGGATCATGTTCCTGAAGTTCCTCGACGACCTCGAAAGAATGCACGAGGACGAGGCCGCACTCGCAGACAAGCCATTCCATGCCGCCATCGAGCCGCCGTATCGCTGGCGCGATTGGGCTGCGCGGCGAGACGGAATCACGGGACCGGACCTCCTCTCGTTCATCAACGGTGAGGAGGTGACGCGGCCGGACGGGACGCGCGGGCCTGGCCTGTTCACCTATCTGCGGTCCCTGCGCGGCATGAATGGCGGTCGAGACCGGCGCGACGTGATCGCCACCGTGTTCCGGGGGGTCAGCAACCGGATGGAAAGCGGCTATCTTTTACGGGACGTCGTCAATCTCATCGATGCTATCCACTTCGACAGCTCGGAGGAAATCCACACCCTTGGCCGGCTATACGAAACCCTGCTGCGCGAAATGCGCGACGCCGCAGGAGACAGCGGCGAGTTTTATACCCCGCGCTCGGTGGTGCGATTCATGGTGGAACGCATCGATCCGAAGCTCGGCGAAGCCGTCCTTGACCCGGCCTGCGGGACGGGCGGCTTCCTCACCGAAGCCTACGCACACCTGGCGCGCCAAGCCGACACAGTTGAGAAGCGCGAAAGGCTCCAGTCCGGTGCATTGAAAGGCGTCGAGGCCAAGTCGCTGCCGTTCCTGCTGGCGCAGATGAACCTGTTGCTGCATGGAATGGAGTCGCCCGATATCGATCCAGGCAACGCACTCCGCTTTCGCCTGTCTGAGATCGGCGAGCGCGATCGTGTGGAGGTCATTCTCTCCAATCCGCCTTTCGGCGGGGAGGAAGAGGTCGGCATCCTCACTAACTTCCCCGATGATCGCCGGACTGCGGAAACGGCGCTGCTGTTTCTTCAGCTCATCATGCGGCGACTACGGCGCGGCGGTAAGGGCAGAGCTGCCGTCGTGGTGCCGCACGGTGTCCTGTTCGGGGACGGCGTGGGCGCGCGGGTCAAAGCAGACCTTCTAGAGCGCTTTAACTTGCATACCGTCGTGCGTCTGCCCGAGGGCGTCTTTGCGCCATACACAGATATCGCCACCAATCTCATTTTTTTCGACACTAGCGGCCCGACCGTCGACATCGATTATTGGGAGCAGCCAGCCCCCGAGGGGCGTAAGAAATACTCCAAGACGGCACCGCTCCAGGCCGAAGACCTGACAGACCTCGTCGCCTGGTGGAGTATGCGAGGCGACGATCCCCGCGCCTGGCGCGTGAACGGCCCAGGACTGATTGAGCGTGACGAGGCCGGGCAGGTGAAGGCCGTCAACCTCGACCTAAAAAATCCTAAGGCAAAGGTGGCGGAAGACCATCGCTCTGCAGCCGAGATCGTTGACGCCGCAACGGTTAGTGAGCGCGAGGTCCTCGCAATCTTAAGCGAATTGCGAGCTTTGGTCGCCGAGCCGTTCTCAGCATGAATTGGCCCAAGGCACGATTGGGTGAGGTGATGCGACTTGCTCACGAAGCCCATCCTGTTGAGCCCGGCAGGACCTATCCAAACCTTGGAATTTACAGTTTCGGGCGCGGCGTTTTTGCTAAGCCGCCTATCGACGCAGCGACAACCAGCGCGACAACGCTTTATAAGGTCAAAGCAGGACAGCTAATTTATAGTCGGTTGTTCGCCTTCGAAGGAGCTTACACTACCGTCCCCGAAGAATTCGATGGGGCGTTTGTTTCCAACGAATTTCCGACCTTTTCCGTGCGCCCCGACCGCGCTTTGCCGGGTTACCTAGGCTGGCTGTTCAGATGGCCAGAAACATGGCGGCTGCTGCGACTTAAGTCCGTGGGGCTCGGAGATCGCCGTCAGCGGATTCACCCTGAGCGGCTCTTGGAGCATGAGGCGCCGCTCCCGCCGCTTGAGGAACAGAAACGGATCGTCGCCCGCCTGGATGCAGCTGCGTCGGCACTGGCCAAGCGTCGAGCCGCCGCAGATGCGGTCGCAGCCGAAATGAGCTCGACCCTGCGTTCGGCCTTCGCACGCATAGTTGCGGACGCCCCTCGCGCCCGGATGGGGGATATCGCCCCCCTTGTTCGTCGGGCCGTCACAATTGACGCCGAAGCGCTCTATTCTGAAATAGGCGTGCGTAGCTTCTATCGCGGCCTGTTTACCCGCCGCACGGTGAAGGGAGAAGAGTTCGACTGGCAGAAGTTGTTCGAAGTCAGGTCCGGCGACTTAGTGTTCAGCAACCTCATGGCTTGGGAACAAGCAATCGGTTTGGCGGACACGCTCCATAACGGTTCGGTGGGCAACCATCGAATGCTCACCTGTGAGGTCGATTCACGTCGGGCCTCACCGGATTTCCTCTTCTATTATTTCACGACTGAAGAGGGCTTCCGCCAGATTGTGGGGGCCTCGCCGGGGACGATGGTTCGCAACAAGACCCTTTCGACCAGGCTCTTGCCCGGAATCACCGTCCCCACACCATCGCTCGACACCCAGCACTGGTTTGATCAACTCCAGGCGAAATGTGCTGCCGCTCGCGCAGCTCAACGCAATTCGGAGTTCGAGCTTTCGCGGCTCTTACCTGCCATGCTGCATGACGCTTTTGGCGGGTAGGGCCGGTTCGCGGATATAAATTGCGGTTGGCCCATGTGCAAATGAGAGCAGGTCAAGCGCTCGCCACCTGCTCCGCAGTGAGTACGGCCGTGCAACGGCCAGATTTCCTAATGATCCCAGCGCTTTGGAAGATTGAGCCCAGCCGCTTCATATAAGCGACCGTATTTGTCGTGGGCTTCCTTCAGCCTGTTAGACGATTAGACTGCGGCCGGCGCGCATAGGTAAAGGTGACTTCTTCCACGCTGACCCGGTCGGAAAATCCGTTCGGTTCACTCGATGACTGGGAAGGTGAGAATTTGACGAGCTTCAAGTTTCTTCATGCCGCAGATCTCCACCTCGATAGCCCTTTGCTGGGGCTCGCGTCCAAATCACCTGGGTTCGCGAGGCGGGTTGACGATGCTTCGCGCGAGGCGCTCGACAACCTGGTTGCCTTGGCCAAGGACGAGGGATGCCGGTTCGTGCTGCTGGCCGGAGATGTCTTCGATGGAGAGTTGCGCGATATGCGCGCCGGATTGTTCTTTGTGTCTCGGATGCGCAAGCTCGAGGAGGCCGGCATCGACGTGTTCATGGTGTTGGGCAACCATGACGCGGAGAACAGGTTCATCAAGAAGCTGAGCTTCTCGGACAACGTCTATCGATTCTCCACCAAACGCGCTGAAACCAAAACGATAGAAGGGTTGGACGTTTCGATCCACGGCCACAGTTTTTCGCAGCGCGACGTCCAGGACAACATCGCCAAGGCCTACCCGCCCCCCACGGCCGGACACTTCAACATCGGGGTGCTGCACACCGCCTGCCAGGGCAAAGAGGGCTATCACGCAAGCTATGCGCCCTGCACCGTGCAACAACTCGTCAATCACGGATATGACTATTGGGCTTTAGGACACGTCCATGCTCAAGAGGTCCTAAACAGCTCGCCCTATGTTGTTTATCCGGGCAATCTACAGGGCCGGAATCCACGGGAAACTGGCGCCAAAGGAGCGATGCTGGTCGAGGTGCAAGATGGCCGCGTCAGCGCCATTGAGCACAAAGCCTTAGATGCCGTCAGGTGGGTCGGACTCAATTTGGATGTCACAGAGGCGCGGGACATCAACACCGTCCTGGTAGACATTCGCCGAGCCGCAGATGGCGCCCTGGTCGACGCTGGCGGGCGGCCCCTTGCCGTTCGCTTGATCTTGACCGGCTCCACCCCCTTGGACGCAGACCTACGCCTGCGCCATCACGAGATCCGCGAAGAGATTGCCACGCTGTTTTCAGGCATCAGTGACGAGATTTGGCTCGAACGATTTCATTTGGGAACCCGCCCACAAGAAAAGCCCGAAGGCCTCGATGCAAGCATTGCTGGCCAGATTGAAGGATACATTCGCTCGCTGACGCCCGACGAGCTAACGCGGCGCCTTGAAAAAAGGCTAGAAGAGGTGAGCGCGAAATACCCGTCCGCAGCTCGAATGGAAGAGCTCTTCGAGCGACTGCGCCACGGCTCACAATCGCATGCAGTGGAGCTAGCCGCGTCCCTGCTTTCCGACACAGGTGACCACGATGCGATTTGAGCAGCTGGTCATCGAGAAGTACGGCGCGATCGACGAACGCACTGTAGAATTTGGGCAGACCCCGGGGCTTGTGGTGATCTACGGCCCTAACGAGGCGGGTAAGAGCACCAGCCTGGCGGCAATTTCCGACTTCCTGTTCGGCGTCCAAGAACGCACGACGCGCGCCTCACTTTTTGGAGGGGACGCCATTCGCCTAACCGGCTCCTTACTTTGTGAGGACCGTTCGCCACTCGCTCTGCGGCGACGTAAAGGCCGCGTAAGGACCCTGACAGATCTTGAGGGCGCGCCGGTCGACGAGGCGCCATTGTCGAAGTTGCTCGCAGGAACATCGCGCGAGCGCTTCGAGACCCTCTTCGGCCTTGACCACGAGCGTCTCCGCAGCGGCGGCGATCAACTGCTGGCCGCCAATGGCGAAGTGGGGCGCTTGATCGTTGAAGCCGGTGGCGGACTGCGCGCCCTTCTTCAAGGCTTGGAGCGCATTGACGCTCAGATCGAAACATTATTCGGACCGCGAAAAAAGCAGGGTGTCGCCTTCTATCAAGTCCTCGAAACTTACGAAGCGGCCGACCGAAAGGCCAAGGATGGATCGGTCAGCATTGACCAATACCAGCGCGCCCAGTCCGAAGACGAAGAGGCCAAGCAACATTTGCGGCGCCTCCAACAAGAACAGGGAGCAATTCTAGCCGAGGCATCCACCCTCGACCGGATCATTCGAGTTGTTCCGTTGTTGCGCGGCCTCGACCAGCTGCGTGAGGGTCTTGAGGCGTTCACCGACCTCTCGCTACCTGAAGACTTCGACGGCCTCGTCCAGGGGGCGCTGCAGGCGCGCAGGGAAGCCCTGGATTCAGTCTCGTCAGCTGCTGAAAGAACTAAGGACGTCGAGGACCAGCTTGGCGCCCTGCCGCCCCAGTCTTTGATTGCCGACCTGGAGAAAGACATCCGCGACGTAGCCGCCCAAGCTCCGCTGGTCGCCAAGGCGCGCGAGGACATGGGCAACCGGCAAAAGGAACTGGCAGAGTTCAATGCCAAGCTCGACGGATTGCGACACCGGCTGGGTCTCTCACGTGACGATGAGCTCGCAAGCCGCCTTCCGACACCGGGCGCCATCGCCCTGGTCGGAAGCCTTGCCGAACAAGGACAACGCATCGGCCACGAACTTACGACGGCAAAGAGTACGGCCGCAGCGCTCGGCGAGAGCGTAAACGCTCTCACGGAGAAGGCCGCAGACTTCGTGTCCAAGGGCCAGCACGAGGCCGTCGGAATTAAAGTTCAGGACCTCGCCGCGCTCCCGCCAGCTTTTCAAGCCGTCAGCAACCTTGAGCACACATCCGAAGCCAAGCTCCAGTCCGCATTGTCGCGAGCCAAAAAGCTCGGATTCGACAGCTTGGAGGCCCTGCGCGCAACAACATTTCCTAGTGCTGAGGCATTGCGCGATGAGGTAAAGCAACGGGAGCGCCTGGCGGCTGATCGGCTCTCTCAGGGTGAGAAACGCTCTGAGGCTGAGGCTCTTCGCGATAGCAATGAGAGCGCCATCAAGCGGCTGACGGCTGGCCCCGGGGTGGCTACCGATACTGCGCTCTTAGAGGCGCGAAAGATTAGAACAGACGCGTTGGATCCTCTTCGTCAGGCGCATCTGGCCGGAAAATGGCAGGCAAGTGCATCCGATCGAATGGCGGAGGTAGAAGCCGCGGATCAGAGCGTCGACCATGCCGATCAGATCGCTGACCGCCACGCGCGTGAAGCCCAAAGAGCGGCGGAGCTTAACCAGGCGTCAAAGCAGTTTGAAACTGCGACCGCCAACGTTGCGGCCGCGGAGCGCATGATCAAGTCGCTTGGTGACGAACTCGCCGCCCGTGAATCCGCCTTCAACGCTGCATTCCCGGATGTACTTGTTCGCTATCCCCAATTGCCGGCCTTGGATATCGTGATTGCGGAGCGCAATGCCATACTCAAGCTCGATGAGGAAGCTCTCGACGCGCTGACGAGCGCACAAGCCGAACGGGTGAGGTTGGCAACTGACATCGAAATACTGTCGCTTGCTGAACGTGCCTGCGGCCTAACGCCTGCGGCCGAAACCACCATCACCGAACGGGTCCGCGCTGCGATGAACGCCATCTCCGGACGAGATGAGGCTCACTCGACTTATAAGCGCGACCGCCAGGCGCTCGAGGAGGCAGAATCAAACCTCAAGGTCGCTCAGACGCAACTTGGTGATCTGGTCAAGGAAGAGGCCGATTGGCGCAAAAATTGGAGCACCGGCGTGGTCGCTCTGGGTCTCGATCCTGAAACCTCCCTCGGCGAGGCTGCCGCTGGCGCGTTGGAGTGGGCGGCCGCCCAAGGCATCTTGGCCGGGATCGAATCTACCCAGCGGCGCATCGAGCGCATGCAGGAGGACGAATCCAAGCTGAATGAAGAAGTTCTCGCCATCGGCGCAAAGCTTCACCTTGCCCTACCAAGCGATCCCGTAGCCGCTGCGAATATGCTGCACGAACGCTGGAAGGAGCACGACGAACATCGGCGCACCCGTGATCAATTGAAACAAGAACTCACTATCGCGACCCAAGCGCTCGCTCGGCAAAAGGACCGTCTTACCGACTGCGAGGCCGTAGTGGGAGATCTGTGCACTCAAGCGGGCATAGCCATCGGAGACACAACCCAACTTGATCATGTCCGTGAGCGGCATCAGAAGCGCAAGGAGCTCACTGCCAGACTATCCGCCATATCTGAGAACCTTTTGACCGCCGGCGATGGTTTGCCTGAAGAGGTCCTGCGCGAAGCATGGGCGAATAAGGACCTCGACGGTCTAGTCGCAGAGAAATCCGAGAAATCCGTCCGCGCCAACGAAATTGCGCAGGAGCTCATTGTCGCCATCGAAAAATCCGTCGCGAGCCGGACGGCTATGGAATCCTACCTCGATCAGAACGGCATCAACTCAGCCGTCGTTGAGCGCGAATCCGCCATCGCCGAATTGCACGACATCATCGAGCGTTACGTCGAGCTGTCGATCGCCAGGGACATTATCAACGACGCCGTTGAAGAGATCAGGTCCTCTCAGCAGGATCCTTTAATCGTACGTGCCGGCGGCCTCTTTGAGCAAATGACGCAGGGCGCATACAAGGCTGTCGGCGCTGATATCGACGACAAGGGCACTCCGATTGTGCAGGGGATCAACGCTGCTGATCGGCGGGTCGGCGTCCATGAGATGAGCGATGGGACCCGCGACCAACTATACCTTGCCTTCCGGCTGGCTGGCGTCGAGAGTTATTGCAAGAGTGCGGAACCCCTGCCGTTCGTGGCCGACGACATCCTGGTTCATTTCGATGATCCGCGAAGCGAGGCCACTCTAGGCGTCCTCGCCGACTTCAGCGCCACGACGCAGGTTTTGCTGTTCACACATCACCTCAATGTAAAGCATGCGGCAGAGAAGCTCGCGGCTGCCGGCAGAGCCCGCGTTGTGGAGCTATCCTAGGCAGGTTTTCCCAACACCTCCGTCCTTACGCTGTGCCTGCGCGCTGGTCTTCAAATTTGCCGCCCTCAGATGTGGAACCTGTTATCCTCGCCCTTTGTCACCACACCACAATCAGCCATGAGATTGAGCGCCGTTTCCAGTCGGTCAGGCGTCGGGTTGGGTAGGGAAGGCTGCGTCAAGATCGCGGTCCACCCGCCTTCATCGAGCATCAAGCGCAGTCTTTGGGTTTGGTCGCCGCTACGGCTGACCGCCCAGTAGACGTGTTGCCCGATGACCCATTCAGCGAGGATGGTTTCAAGCGCCTCTTCCACAGTAAAGTCGAGCATTCCGTTTACGCGGGCAACGGCCAGGCCAAGCGGAAGCCGCTGCTGGTGACCTGCATAAAGTGGGTCTTGCGGTTGAGCTTCGGCGCCGCCTGCCAAGCTGATCTTTAACCCGGTCAACAGTCCGGCCGGCCAATCTTCCCGGCGTCCGTTCATCCGGATCCGCTCTAGGTAGGTGACCGGATCATGGCCGGGCGCCGGCCCGCCCTTGATATCAGGTAGGTCATCCAACCAAATCCCGAACCGCGACTTGGGCTCAATTCCTGCTGTCTGGGCCAGGCGTCGGGAGAGATCCTCCAGTGACAACGATCGCGAGGTGATCTCATCCAAGACCCAGACGAGTAGGCCTTCCAGGGCGAGTCGCAACAATTGCCGGGCCTGCAACGCTCGCCAGATTTTTTCGGGGCGTTCTGCGGAACTAGACGAGGGGTCGTCCAGAATTCGAACGCCCAGAGAAGTGCGTACGCCAGCAACGTCGAGAGGCGCAGGCGAGGCCTGAAGGACCTTTTCTATGAGTTCCAAAAGGGGGCGCCGGCCGCCCCCGCGATCGTTTCCATCATAGAGACGTTGGCGACCAACCTCACGTTCAATGGGCGTCAGATCAGTGATGCGCCAGTGAGGTAACCAGCTTCCAACCTCACTCGCAGAGACGTCGGTCTCATCCAAACTAGCAAAGACGGGGTGTCCCAGGATCGGCGACATCCTCGCGTCGAACGCCTCGATGGCGGGCATCACTGCGGGTGTTGGCGCAAACGCGCCTTCCTCACGCGGATCAAGGTAGCCCAGGCCATAGCCCACCTTTATGGAAGGACCGTAGGCGACAGGCGCCATTAGGGACGTCGTCATGGCGCGGTTCTTTTGAAAAACGTGCCAGGTAGGACCGGTGAAGATGTAGGAGCCGCCGGCGCTGAGATATTGCGTGAGGACTTGGCTTCCAAGCAGGCCGGCGAATTCGCCCGCTTGCAGATGCGACGCGGCGAAAACCACTTCAAATCGATCGACGTACCCCTTGAGATCGCGCAGATCCACCTTTGCTCCGCCGCGCGCCCGGGCCAAATTGGTAGCCTTCCACCAGGCCCAAGTTACGGCGACGTATGGTCTAATTCTGTTGGCGACATTGTTGAGTCCTGGCAGGGCCCGGTCCATCAGGTCAAAATTGAGCTGACGCATGCCTAGGGGATCTACGCCTCCTGGCTGAAGCGGCAGAGGGGGCACGATCGCGGGGGAGGTCGAGTTTCCGCTGGCTTCCAACAGGTCCTGAAGACTCAATTTCTCACCTACGGCTCGCAGTTGATGAACACGCGGCACCTGCAATCGGGCGTGGCCAGGCCCACATTTCGCAGACGGAAATTCTGTGCGGATGGCAAGATGGACCCGTGCTGAGGGCAGCTTGTCACCGGACCGTCCAAAACCCGGATTAGGTCGGTCCTTTTCCTACGCACCAAGTCTTCTATGAGCCGAGGTTCGGGCTCCTCTTTGAGATATTTCAGTGTGGGAAACGGCCCCTCTCCCTTCACAAAGGCAACCACCGCAAGGAGCTCGTCATAGGGCGTGTCGCCAAGCAGCACCTGGCTCCAACAGGCCTCGATTTCGCCCGGCTGGACCACCGACCGAATGAGAGCCGAAGCTGGACTTTGCAACCACTCGGCGTTTTTTGCAGCGGCGAGCGAGGTTCTAATTTCGCCGATCGGCGGGCCGTATCTCAGGACCCGCAACAGGCGCCGTCGCGCCCGCCCCGCTCGCTCGTCAAGCAAACCCACAAATAGGATCATTTGGACCAGGATATGGTCCAGTTCATCCAGATCAGCGGAAACCACAATGTGCGATACCGCGAGCTGAACCCAACTCCCGGCGAAACGTGCGATCCTTTCTCTCGACGCCCTGCGCCGCATCATCAGGCTCGCGTAGATGTCTGCCATGCGCAGGAGTTCACTGCGGGGGTCCAGCGGCACACGCTGCGTGAACACCTCCCAGACTTGTTCAAGGACATCTAGGCTCGGGTCATGTTCTGGCGTCCCGGGCGTTCCAGTTCCGTCTTCATTGTCCTCCGTCTCGGCATGGCTTTCTGAATGTGGCGCTGGGGGCAGCGCTTCGGGTGTTGCCCTGAAGGCGATCCGCAAGCGCGAGAGCAACCGATCTAGAGCGCCTTGATCAGAGGGGCCGTTGGTCGGGCCGCTCGTCGGCGCGTAAGAGTTGGCTTCTCGAACCTCGAGCTCCGCGATCGAAATATAGGTTGGCCCCTGCACGTCCGGCTTTGCAGCCTTTGACGCTGTCCGCCACGGGCTGAGGCTCTCATCAGGGTGCGCGGCAAACCATTCGAGCAGCGCAACCAGATCATCGTCACTGCTCGAACCTGACGTCATTCGAAGCAGTGGCCCGACGGATGCACCGAGCCGACGGCCAAGAATAATCATATCGGTGAAGGTCAAAAATCCACGGGCGCGCCGCCCTGGGCGTTCGAGCGTTAGAACCGCACGGCCGCCTTGGTAGACCAGCGCGTCAATCCCAGACGCAACGATTTGGAACTCACCTTTATCGTCCACCTCGACGTCGCCGAGCTCGCGGCGAGCCTCATTAGCATCGAGCCGCGCCTCCCACCGGCCACCGGGATCGGGGCCCAGAAGGAGGCCGGAGAGCAAGTCGTTCTGAACGCGAACGTGTAGGACATCGTTGGCGGGCCCCTCTTCCGACGGATCTTTCACCACATCATTGACGGGCAGGGGACCTTGGTGGAGCAGCCGGTGCAGACGCGTGGAACGCTCCGGATAGAGCCGAAGGACGCCCAGTTCGATGTTGCTGCGAGCACCGATGCCCAGCGCCGGCGCCGTGGCGTTGACGCTT
>CAZJBC010000009.1:0-8536 GCA_964543805.1 uncultured Brevundimonas sp. | reverse complement strand
TCTACGATTTTTATGTGTTCCGGACGGCCAGCTTTTCCCTGCTCCGGCGCGAGTGATGTCAGGGTAATCGGCATGACCGATGCCATCTGATCGAAGGGAAAAACCTCGCCGTTTCGGGCAAAGGCGCGGGGAACGTGGACGGAGACGTTTTCAATGCCCAACCGAGCGGCAAGCGACCTGACTGCGTATGCTCCACCGAAGTAGGGCGATGCGATTGTCATCGCGGTGGCGCCGCCCAATTCACTGGCAAAGCCCGCAAGCTGATCAGCAAACCCTCGTTCGACGTTGTGCAGCAGACGAACGGTTCCTTCCGACGCGCCCGCGCCGGCATTGCGCAGCCTGGTGATCCACGGCTCCAGGACGTCGGCCTCCGCCAGAGTGACCGCCGGCGTGGTCGCCAAAGCCTCCAGAAAGTCGGCCGCGTCTGAAAATGCAGCCTGATGGTGCTGGGGCGTCAGGTGTTCGGCCGCTTCCAGATTAACCCCCCACCCGCCGAAGGTCAGATTGCCGGAGCCGACGATAAGTTGCAGTCCATCACCGTCGAGGGCCGTTAGTTTGGGATGGAATATCCCCTGCGCTGAACGCACGGGATGGATGACGTAGGATCGCCCGACTTCGCGCGCTCCGCTCTCGCTGAGAGCGTCGGAGACGCCCCGCACATCTGCAAAGATGTCTGCTTCTTTCAGTCCACCGCGTCTTAGGTGCGGCAGCAGCACGCTTTCGAAAAACCCAGCGCTGAGGGCGTAGGTGAAGAAGAGCGCCCCGCTCCACTTTCCGGAACTCACGAGCTCGAAGGGCGAGAAGGAGCGCCAGCCGTCAGCCGGGATATCTGACAACTAAGCGCTCCCTGTGGCGGTTGAATTGTGGGTGCCGTCGGTCGTCAGGGACTGCGCCGCGTCGAGATAAGCGAGCAGGTCCAATCGAGGCAGGTCGTCCTTGCTCGCGGAGGCCACCTCCAAGAGCCGCGCGCCCCTAACCAAGATTGCAAGGCATTTGGCGCGGCTGATGGCGACGTTTAGGCGGTTGCGGTTGAACAGAAATTCAGTGCCGCGTGGGGCATCGCCGCCGTAGGAGGTCGCCATCGAGACGATCACAATGGGTGCTTCCTGACCTTGAAACTTGTCGACGGTCCCGACGCGGGCGCCTTCGGGAAGTCGACGTTTCAATAGGTTCACCTGCATATTGAAGGGGCTCACGACGACGATGTCGTCCAACGTGAGGGGCCTTGCGTCGTTCCCATCGGCGAGCTCTTGGCGAAGCAGATTCCCAATCAATCTTGAGATCGACTCGGCCTCCTCACTGCTGCTTTGCGTGCAGCCCTGGTGACCGATCTCGATCACGCTCAAACCAGAGGGTTTGATCCCGGGGAGGGGATCTGCGCTCAAGACGAGCCGGCGCTGCGCGGTAGAGGAATGGGCGGTAAGGCGCCCGTCGTAGATGGCCTGCGAGATCACATCGCAGATGGTGGGGTGCATCCGTCGCGTGACGTTGAGGAGGATTCCGCGATCGGGTGGAACTGTCGGGTGATCCTGCATCGCATAGTCGAGACACGACAGCCCCGACTCCGCGGGGTGAACACCTTGCACCGGCTGAGGCAGCTGCATTTGATCGCCGACCAGCACCAGATTTTGCGCGCAGCCGGCCATCGCGGCAAGATTACCAATGGCGACCTGGCCTGCTTCGTCGACGAAGAGATAGTCGAACGAGCCAATCGCCTCGCTCGCGAAGTGGAAGGCCGTTCCGCCCACGAGCCGAAAGGCGCCACCAACATCTTCGGAGCGCTCGACGCTGCTTATGCACCGGCCGTCGAACCGCGAGTCCGAGTCCGCGCTCGACGCCTTTTTCGCGCCGAGAAACCTAAAGCCAATGTCCGCCGCGTGCTCCTCAATGGCGGCCAGCACATTATTGATGGCCTTATGGGAATTTGACGAAACCCCAACGCGCTTGCCATCCTTCAGCAAGGCAACGATCGCACGCGCGGTCGTATAGGTTTTCCCGGTCCCCGGCGGCCCCTGAATTATCAGCGTGCTTCGGTCCAGATCCTGAACTGCTGCCAACGTATCGGCGAGCGGATCCAGCCCATCGCCGATAGCGGCGCCTTGAACCCGCCCCTTTAAACATGGCGGGCGTCGTTCGAGCAGGTTCAAAAAAGCCTGGTCGCTGGCAGGGTTGGCAATCAAACGCTCGATCAAGGCAATGCCCCCGTTTACCAGGACCTTTTGATCGATGGGTGAGCCAGGAGAGAGCGAGCAGCTGCGCGGAAAATCCCCCTTCGCCATCCCTCGTCGCAAGGCAACGACGCCGTCTTCCGCCGAAAGAAGCGTGATAGCGCCGGCGGGCTCCAGAGTATCGGCGATCTTCGGCGTGCTCCCGACCTTTAGGCGCGTGTCCTGCGGCTCAAATCGGTAAGTCGCGACATAGGATCGCTTGTCCTGTTCCTGACGAGCCAGGTGCAGCCCGCCCAGGCTTTCAACATCTTCTGTCAGCTCGTCATCGGTCCAGGTCTGGCGATCAAATATCTGCCACCACACTGGCTTTTGCGCCCGCTGGTGGAACCAGAGCAATTCCGCCAGCAGATTGCGCACCCGATCGTCGCTAACACCGCTAGCGCGTATGCCCTTCGCTAGCTCTAGACGGCGCGCTTCAAATGCTTCACGCAGCGCCGCCCGATCATCTGGCTCGCTTTCGATGACGTCACCGAGGCCTTTTAGCCCGTAACGTCCCTCCGGAGGCCGTAGCTCTTCCAGCCAGTCGCGCATGCGCGCGGTCGAGACGCAATCATCTTCGTTGTAGCGTTCGATCGCGTCCAGGATCGATTGGTCCCCGATCTCCATCCAGCGTTCGTATTGGACGATACTGTCGCCCGCGCTTGTGACCTCTCCTTCGCGCTTTCCCCAGTAGATCTTCTCCAAGTCCTTTAGGGAGTAGCCTTCGGTGGAAGCGCGAATGGCTTGGCGCGCGACCGTATAGAGATCGACAAAGCGCTGGTCGCGCAGCAGATGGTCAAGATCGGCCTCCATCGTCGCATTTCGGCTCGCCAGCTTCTTCAAGGCAAGTGGCTCGTAGGCCGCGTAATGGTAGATGTGAGCATTGGGATAGCGCACAAAATGGCGTGCAAAGAGCCGCATGAGATCTTCGAACGCGGCCTTTTCGGCTGCCGGATGGTGCGCCCAGATCGGCAAAAATGCGTCGGCGCCGTCCTCTCCCAAAGGTCCCCAAAGGCCAAACAGATATTCGA
The DNA here is from genome assembly GCA_964543805.1 of uncultured Brevundimonas sp. Classification (GTDB taxonomy): domain Bacteria; phylum Pseudomonadota; class Alphaproteobacteria; order Caulobacterales; family Caulobacteraceae; genus UBA5005. The sequence continues at coordinate 5,298 of CAZJBC010000009.1, read as the reverse complement.
GCCCGCCCGGATAATGGGGGTTTCCCTCCATGTCGAAAAATAGGTCGCCGGCCTGGGGCGTAGGGAGCAGCGCAAACCCACGCTGCGGCTCGACTGGGAGAAGCTCAACAGAGTGCTTCCCCTCCACCGCCCCTTTTTTCTGCAATTGAGCCTGGCGCACAATTTTGGCGAACACACCCGTGGCGATCCCGCCCACCGGAGCGCCTGGATCCAGGTTCGCGACCGCGGTTAGGGTTGTAACGCCCTGGGATTCCAACTTGCTAATCTGTGCGCTGGTGATGCCGGCGATAAAGACGGGGCTATCCTCACGACGCCACTCATCCTCACACCGAGACTTGAAAGAACACTGGCCACAAGCCGCCGTCTTGACCGCGCGAGTGGGCCGCTCCGGCAGGTCCGCAAACGTCTCGAACTGCCTCATCAGGCGGCCCGTAATGTGCTGGGTCTGCCGCAGATTGAAACGCTCGGGCTCGCCGCCACCTCCCAAATGGATAACGCCACCGGCGATGGGCGTGCCTGAGCGCTCCTTCAGCAGCTCGGCGTAAATATTGAGTTGGATCAGGTGTTCGGCTTTGGCGTGACGGGCGAGTTTGGCGTCCTGCGGCTCATAGAGCCACAGACCATCACCAGTGCGGCCTGTTCGAACAAGGATGTCAGGAAATCCCACCCAGCGCTCATTGGCGAAGGCGGCCTGGTAGATAAGGGGCGCGCCCTTCGAAAGCGCAGCGGCAGTGGCGGAAAGGCGCTCCTGAAGCGGCGCCTTGTCTGAAATCGAAACTGCCGCGCCCAAGTCTCGCTCCAACGAGGCCAGAACTGCGGCCTCATGTTCGAACCCCTTCCGCCGCACCAGCTCCAAGGACTCGTCAATCTCTTCGGGGGGCTGAACGTCCGCCAGCCAAAGCGCGGCGCGATGCTGGCAAGCCAGGAAGTCGTTCAGACGTGAGGCTGAGAGCCGGCGGGTCATTGACGCAGCTTAAGCTGGTGCTGCGACAGGAACGGTCGGATCAGGAAAGCCGTGCCGCAGACATGAAAGTCGGAGCTCCTCCAGCATCCCGCTTTTCAGCCGGGGCGGACCTTCGATTTCCACCTTGTCTCCCCAGCTGAATAGGTGCCAGGCGAGTTCGCGCATGCCGCTCGTGTTAAACCGCACGATGATGGACCCATCCGGCTGCTCGCTTAGCTGTTGGCTCGGGTGAAATCTCCAACTTCGAGCATCTTCGGCGCCGTGGGGGAGAATTCGCAGAACGACAGCTTCTACGCCGTCGCGGTAGATGCCGAACGACTGGTTCGCATAGTCCTCCAGCTTGAACGATTGGGGCGCACACGCCGCTTCGTCGGTAAGCTCAAGGCTTTCGATCCGGTCCAGACGCCAATTGCGGACTTGGTCGACGCCGAGCTCAGCCGCAACCAAGTAATTCATCCGCTCGAACAAAATTCCGTACGGGCAGACTGTCCGCGACGAGCCAGGCTTCGAGCCTCCGTTGTAACGAAACCTGATCGCCCGCATCGCCATGATCGCTTGCCGGATCGTCGTCAGTGCATCTGAATCTTCATGTGGCCTTGGCCCGACGCGGACCATGCTCATTTCGGCACGGGCCAAAACCTCCACGTCGGGGGCGATTTTGCGCAAAACATCGCCCTTCATCGCGGCCCGAACCTTGAGCTCGAGGGTCTCGATGGATCGTGCCTGCGAGGTATGTCCGGCTGACTTTAGGGCTGTTGCGGCCTTTGTCAGCTCAAGCATCTCTTCCGTGGTGGGCGCCTGGAAGAAGCCATCCAGGCCCTTTGGAATGCGATATCGCTTCACCGCCCCATCGGTCAGCACTTCCATTTGAGGAAAAAGAGCCTCGACAGCATCGCGGTAACGCTCGGCCGTACGTCTGACCACGCCCAGAGCGGCGGCCATTTCGTCAAGCGTCATCCCTTCGGCGCTAGCGGCCAAGCGACGAGCGAGTTCCAATAGATCTCCTGCCTTTTCGTGTCGCATCGCCATCCCCGCCGACCGATTTGGCGCAGGCACCCTAGCTTGACCACGCGGTTAATCAATCAGGATTCAATGCTGGGTTGTTGGCGAAGACCGCGGTCGAAGCCTTCAAGCCTTCGACACCATATCAATCTCCGGACCGTCGATGGCGCTGAACGTTGGCCATTAGCCAGGGCGTCATATGTTCTGAGACAAGCCCGGCAAGTTTCTTGACGTGTTGCTCCGTAAGCATTTCCCCCGGTTTGGCGCCGCAATTCGCAAAGGCGTAGGAAACAGCGTCATCGATCAACCGTTCTCGTTCGACCTGCCGCTGTCGCTTTAGAGCGGCTGGAAGCACCGCTTCAAATGCGGCCTCGATCGCCCCGTCGGGTATCTTCTCGTAGGCGTAGATGGCCTCGACATCATCGTAGGTGAACCGGAGGCGAACCTTCAGATCTAACTTGGTCCCGGTTCGTGGATCGACCGCGTAGCTGCCGCAGATCGCTCTTCCGCGATAGCCCCGGCCAAGGCAGGTCACGATGCGGTGGATGCCAAAATACTCAAGATATCCCAGGATCAGACCCGTCGCGGGATCGGCCTCAATCGCAACGCAATGCAGGGGCGCCTCCGCTGGCCGCCGCGCTAATAGATCATCGGTATAGTAGTAGCCGAAGCAGGCCGGGGCGTCTGGCGTTCTTAGGTATGCCAAAGCCGCGTCACAGCTCTCCACTGGAACCCCCACCTTGTGGGCCAACGCCAGGGCGCTCTTAATGATCGACCTACCAGCGATCGCTCCACCGAAATCGAGCTTGTGGTGAATTGCGCCGGCTGGATAGGAGGCCATGACCTGGCATCCAGCCAGTTCACGCTCAACCTCAATACCCGGATATTTGCGCTTAAGCCCCTGTAGAATTTCGCGAGCTTCACCCATCGAGCGCGCGGTAATTTGAAACCTGGGGCCAAATGGCGTCGGCTTCATACTGATCAGAGGCTTTTGAAGTTCGATTTTCCCGTCAGGTCCGAGCAGAAGTTGTTCGCCAGCGGTCGTCTCCACTGAAAGCCTGGGAGGCTGTTTTTGGCGTTTAACGCCGAAGTGGAGCGTAAGGGCCTGGAGTTGTCGTGCCAGCTCGGCGTCCCAGATTTGCCCTGCCTGGTTATTGCAGGCCTTGTGAAGAACTCCGGTTACAGACGCCCGGCCGCCGATCGAAGCAGGGATCAAATGCTCCTTGGAATCCGTGTCGGCGGTAATCGGCTTGGCGCAAACGATGCACGTGTTGGATCGGGCGCTGCTCGTCATTCTAACCTCAGGCATACAGACGCTAACATCAACGGCCAATCCGGCGGCCCATAAAGTCATGGATGGAGAGCGCTCTGCGTGCTGCGCCAGAAGTCAAATCGCCGGGCGTCGCAACCTTGCGCCGGCCCGGCGAGAATCTTCGCCGCGTCATGCGCGGCGCGGCCGGCCTGATGGGGACTCCGCGATCGGCTGGCCAACGTCGTCTCGGCGATCGATGGGCTCAAGTCGACCTAACGATTTTGGTTTCGCCTGCGCGCGCTCCGGCCAAGAGCCGACTATTGCCACAGCGCCTCATTGCTCCAGTTGCCAGGAAAGCCAGTGGCCTCCCGGTTGAGCAACGGGCTCACAGGGAATGAATCCATGTGGGCCGACAGACGCGCTGTCCAGGTCGAGGATGGGTTTACGTGGCGCATGAGCCATTGGAGAGACGCCGCGACCCCGTAAACCCGACCACGGGATTTCGGTAGGTTTGCGAGATGGTCCAGGAGCGCCACCTCGCCCGGCCGGGTCCACCGCGGCTCGTCGACGATCGACCGATTCCACAGTCTGGAATGGTGCGCGCAGACGTTTCGGACAAAGTTGATCGATCGAACCCAACTTGCCAGGACATCGCCCCTGGGGAGGCCGTACCTGCGGGCCATGGCGGTTTGATCATCGTATTTCAGGCCGCCGACAAGGTGGGAGAGCATCCCGAAATCCCACAGTTCGATGGCGACCCAGATCGGCAAATCGGTGCTGTACGTCGCATGGAAGTGTTTGACGAAATCCTCGGACGAACGACGGCTCGCATCATCAAGGCGGGCCATCCATTCCAGGTGCGGGACCTGACCCCGCTTGTTCGGCCGGACAGCGAAATTCGGATGCAGTTCACGCGGGTCGCGATGCGCTGTAGGGCCGCGCAAACCCAAAGCCAGAGCCACGTCGACGCGGAGCGCGACCTCAACCCGTTCTATCGCATCCAGCATCAGCATTCGGAGCTTTTTGTCGAAGACGTACAGGTCAACTACGTCGCAGAAGCGCGCGCCTTCCTTGAATGCGTCTTGGACCTGATACACTGGCGCCGCGGCCGGTCCGTGGGTTACGGTCACTTGGCGCATCGGATACCAGTAGCCGCTGAGCCGGTAATATCCGATCCGGCGAAGACACTCTTCGGCCTTCGTTTGGTCCGTTATTTCCATGCCTCTGGAGCGAAGCAACGCCACCTGATCGATGATCGAGACATAGGGTTTGGCGTACGGAATTTGAGGCACGGCGCGCTTCTTGACGGCACAAATGAAAACCGGCCCGTACGCCCTTTAGGGGCGCAGAGGGACCGGCCGTGTTGAGACTCATGTAGGATATCTTGCCCTAACAGGCAACTAACAACGCCGCGAGCCCTGAAAGGGTTTCGGTTTGAGCTCTTGACTTGGCCTGGCGTCGGGACGCTACCATCCCGACCGTGGCCAGCGCGAGCAAGCCACAACCGCGGAGGAATAACCGCTTAGCCAAACCGCGCCGCTAGGCCGCCGCCGCAGCCGGCACGATTGCGGTGCGCAAAGCAGAATCGATCTGCGACCAGGCCAAGGAATCCGGTCGCAGGCCAAGCAACTCTCCAGCCACGCGTCTGGCCAAATCATCGAGCTCGTTGGAAATTGCGGTCAGGCCTTGCATCTTGCCCTCCGTATCCAACACACATCGGAAACCATCGGGGGTCCGCAGCTGCTTGGCCTGGGTTTGATTGGTGTAGCACCAGTCGAAGAAGCGCCGGGCTTCGGCCAAGATCACCAGTTCGTAGTAATGGCCGACCCGCAAAGCACTTTGATCTGCATGGTATAGCAGAGCAGCGATGTCATAGCTCGGCAGCTTAGCGGCGGTGATTTCGTTGTCCGCGTCGCTCTTGACCGTCTTGGTCAGGCGAATGGCCTTTTTCAACCCACCGGCAACCTCTGCGTCGCGATCGTTGATCCGTTTGATATGAAGAAACGGCAGGTTCTCGATCGTTTCCGGGACCTTCTTGTTCAGAATGATGACGCCGCGATCATGGCGCTGGCCCGTGCGT
>CAZJBC010000008.1:0-20693 GCA_964543805.1 uncultured Brevundimonas sp. | reverse complement strand
GTGTAAGAGAGCCCGACGCAAGAACGTGGCGGGGATTCCGGGTGTGATTCACCGCGCCGGCGCAGGGGATTATCGGACGAATCATGAGCGACCTCGGCTTTAACAAGATCGCTGGAGCCGTATTGGCGGCGGGCCTGGCCATTACCTTCCTGAACCAGATTTCGGAGCGAGCGTTCACGCCCACTTCGGTGAACCCGGACAAGATGGGCTATCACGTCACGGCGCCGATACCTGGCCAAGAGACCAAGGAAATTGTCATGCCGCCGCCCGATTGGGGCACGGTCCTGCCGGCCGCCGACCTGGCCAAGGGCGCGGCGATCTTCGTCAAGTGCGCCTCCTGCCACAAACCGACCGATGAAAACGGCACCGGCCCCGGCCTGCTGGGCATTGTCGGCCGCGCGCCGGCCAGCCATCCGGGCTTTGCCTATTCCGACGGCATGAAGGCTTTCGCCGCCAAGACCCCGAAGTGGGACCTTGATACGCTGGAAGTCTACCTGACCCATCCGCAGGCCACGGTCCAGGGCACCAAGATGACCTTCCAGGGTCTGAACGGCAAACCGGACTCCCAGACCGACCGCATCAACGTCATCGCCTATCTGCACTCGCTGGGCTCGACCCTGCCGGTGCCGGCGCCGGATCCCAAGCGTGCGGCGGCCACGGCCGCGGCCCTGGCGCCCAAGCCGGCCGCGGGCGCTGCGCCTGCGGCGGGTGCGGCCCCGGCGGCCCCTGGCGCGGCGGCGGCTCCCGCTGCAGCCGCTCCGAAAGCGGCGGCGAAATAGGACCTCCCACTAGGGGAGCGGATGCGAAATCGTGCGTGGTTCGAGACGCGCCCGTTGGGCGCTCCTCACCATGACGAACAGTTACGCAATTCACCCCTCATCGTCATCCTGAGGAGCCGCGAAGCGGCGTCTCGAAGGACCCGCTGGCGTTTCTGCAACGCACCTCGGGAGGGATGAAAGCCCTTACACCCGCCGATATCCGGCCGGCTCGCCGCCAGTGACCGCGGCGATGCGCTGGATCGCGCGGACCAGGGGCTCTTCCTCGCAGGCCATGTGATGAGCGTTGGCGTGCAGCAGAGTTTCGCCATCGGTCATCATGCCGACGTGGCCCTTCCAGAACACCAGATCGCCGCGCGCCAGGTCCGCATGCTCCATGGGCGCTCCGAGACCGGCCTGCATGTCGGTATCCCGCGCCGAAGGGATGGCGCAGGCGTAGTGCGCCTGTTGGACCAGGCCTGAACAGTCCAGCCCGCCGGCCTCGCGCCCACCCCAGAAATAGGGCGCGCCAACGAACCGCGCGGCGACCGCGGCCGGATCGGTCTCGTAGGCCGCGATCGGCGACAGGTGGCCTACGAACACCCAGCCGCCATCAGCGATGCGGACGAACCGGCCCTCTTCGGCTTCGATGCGGACCAGGCTGTTGAGGGTAAGCGCCAGCACCGGCGCCGACTTCATGTCGGGCTGCGAAAACACCAGGGTCCTGAGCGCGCTGACCCAGTGGCTCGGCAGGGGCGCGCCGGGCGCGAGGGAGGCGGCCTCCACCCAGCCGACATAGCCGTCGCGGCGGGCCTGGCCGAAGGCGAAACCGCCCTCCTCCGCCAACACATCAAAGGCCTCGCCGAAGATCAGCTGGTCCTGTTGTTCGCTGGCCGCCTCCGGCGCCTTGCGGATGGCGGCCGTGGACGCGATGCAGTGCAGGGCGGCGGTAGGCGCATAGGCGTCGGCTTCGACCTCGCCCTCCAGACCAGCGGCGGCCAGGCCGTTTCGCACAAGGGTCAGGCGCGGATCGCTCATGAACAGCGGGCCTTGATCACCGCATAGAGGGCGCGGATGGCCTGCACCTCGGCGCCGGCCGGATAGCCGGGACGGGCCTTGGGGTTCCAGGCGAAAAGGTCAAAGTGCGCCCAGGGGCCGGCCGGCGCGAAACGCTTGAGGAACAGGGCGGCGGTCACCGATCCGGCCTGGGCCCAGGCGGCCGAGTCATTGCTGATGTCGGCGATGTCGCTGTCCAGCGCGTCCTCGTAGCCGGGCCACAGCGGCAGGCGCCACAGGGGATCGGCCTGGGCAACGGAGGCGGCGGCGATCTCACCCGCAAGGGCCTCATCGTCGGTGTAGAACGGAACCACGAAGGGGCCGAGCGCCGCGCGAGCCGCGCCGGTCAGGGTGGCCATGTCGATGGTCAGGTCCGGCGAAAGCTCGCCGGCGCGGGCAAGCGCGTCGGCAAGGATCAGGCGGCCTTCCGCGTCCGTATTGCCGACTTCGATGGTCAGGCCTTTGCGCGAGGCCAGCACATCGCCCGGCCGCATGGCGTCGCCCGAGACGGCGTTCTCGACCGCCGGGACCAGCACCACCAGGCGCGCCTTCAGGCCCGCGGCCATGATCATCCGCCCCAGCGCCAGAGCGTGGGCGGCGCCGCCCATGTCCTTTTTCATCAACCGCATGCCGGACGAGGGCTTGAGATCCAGGCCGCCGGTGTCGAACACCACGCCCTTGCCGATCAGCACGATCAGCGGGCCTTCCCGGCCCCAGCTCAATTCGATCATGCGCGGGCTGCGCTCGGCCACCGCGGCGCGGCCGACCGCGTGGACGGCGGGATAGTTTTGCTCAAGCAGAGCATCGCCAGCGACAACGGAAATCCCGGCTCCGAACTTCTCGGCGATCTCGCGGGCGATGGTCTCGATCTGTAGGGGGCCCATGTCATTGGCCGGCGTATTGACCATGTCGCGGGCGAGCGCGCAGGCGTGGGCGACGGCGGTGATCTCGGCCTGGTCGAAGGCCTCGCCGACGACCAGCCGGGCCGAGCCGTCCGCCTCGTTCTTGCGGTAGCGATCGAACCGGTAGGCGCCAAGGGCCCAGTTCAGGGCGACCGGCGCCAGGGCCGCCTCGCCGCCCTCGATTTCGTAGTCGCCGGCCGGCAGCTTGCCCGGTGCGATGCGCCAGACGGTGGGATCGCCGCCCTGGCCAAGACCGAACAGGACTTCAGCCGGCTTGTCGCCGGACGCGGGAAGGGACAGCACCTGGCCGCGCGAGGCCTTGAACCCGGCCTGGGCCGCCAGCCAGCGGACGGTCTCGTCGGCCGTATCCAGCCAGGCGGCCCAGTCGGCCTGGCCGATGGGGCGTAAAATCACGGGACTGGCCGCGGACCTGATCAGCACGTCGCTCACCCGCCAGCCCTCACCGATTTATGCTTAACCGTTCGTTGACAGGGCCGGGTCATGCTGGGTGCGTCTTTCAAGTCCAGGAGCGCGTCTTCCATGTGTCGCAAGCTCGCCTTTGCTGCAACCTTCTTAGCCCTCGCCCTGCCCGCCGCAAGCTGGGCCGCCGCGCCGGCGCCGGCTTCAGCCGCCTCGCCCGGGCCGCCTGCCGCTGCGCCGCGCACGCCAGTCAAAGCCACCGCTGAAGAGCGTCGCGTCGCCGAACGCATGGATCCCCTGGCCCGCGCCAACTTCTGGGGCCAGCAGGTCCAGATCGATCCACGCGACGCCGAAGCCGGCGTCAAACTGGCCAGCGCCCTGCGCGCCATCGGCCAGAACGACCAGGCCGCCGACGCCGCCCAGCAGGTGATCCTGCTCTATCCCGACAATGTCGAAGCCATGCTGGAATTCGGCCGCGCGCGCATCGCCTCGGGCCAGGCCTTCTATTCCATCGACGCCCTGCGCCAGGCCCAGATCCTGGCGCCGAGCGACTGGCGGGCCGCCTCGTTGCTGGGGGTCGCCTACGAACAGGTCCAGCGGGCGGACGACGCCGTGGCCTCCTATCAGAAGGCCCTGACGCTTTCACCGAACAATCCGGCGGTGCTGTCAAACCTGGCCATGTTCCACGCGACGCGCGGCCAGCTGGGCGAATCCGAACGGCTGCTGCGCATCGCCGTCGCCCAACCCGGCGCCACCGTCCAGATCCGCCAGAACCTGGCTCTGGTGCTGGGCCTGCAAGGCAAGCTTTCCGAAGCCGAGCGCCTGGTGCGGGAAGATCTGCCGCCCGAACTGGCCAACAACAACATCGCCTATTTGCAGGCCATGGCCGCCGCCCAGGCCCAGGGGGCGGCCCCGGCCCTGCCCACCCCACAGGGCGGCTAGAGGCTCAGCTTCACCAGCGCCTGGCCTTCGGCCACCGTATCGCCCTCGGCGATCAGGATTTCGACGACCACGCCGGCCTTCGGCGCTTCGACCGGGATGTGCATCTTCATGGATTCCAGCACGCACAGGGTCTGATCGGCGCTGACGGCGTCGCCCACCGCCACATCCAGGCTGAACACCGCGCCCGCGATATCGGCTGTCACCACCATGTCGGCCATCTGTCTTGTGCCTCTCGCCAGTTCGCCGTCTTCAAACTAGCATCCGGCCCATGACGCAAGCGGGTAAAATACACATCGGCGTGGGCGGCTGGACCTTTGAGCCCTGGCGGGGCGCCTTCTATCCCCAAGGGCTCAGGCAAAAGGACGAGCTGGCCTACATGGCGGCCCGCCTGACGGCCATCGAGATCAACGCCACCTACTATGGCTCGCAAAAGCCCGCGAGCTTCGCGAGCTGGGCGGCCCAGGTCCCAGACGGGTTCGTCTTTTCGGTCAAGGGCTCGCGCTTTTGCACCAACCGGCGGGCCCTGAAGGAAGGGGCCGAGTCGATCGACCGGTTCATGCGCCAGGGAATCAGCGAGCTGGGCGACAAGCTGGGGCCGATTCTCTGGCAGTTCGCCCCGACCAAAAAGTTCGATCCCGACGACTTCCAGGACTTTCTCGATCTGCTGCCCGCGAAATTGGAGGGCCTGCCCCTGCGCCACTGCGTCGAGGTGCGGAACGAGACCTTCTGCACGCCGGAATTTCCCGCCCTGCTGCGCAAGCACGGCGTGGCTTTGGTCTATGCCGATCACGGGACCTATCCCGAGATCGCTGATGTCACTGCCCCCTTCGTCTATGGGCGGCTGCAGACAGGATCGGACGATATTGCGACCGCCTACGGACCCGCCGACCTGGACCTTTGGGCGGGACGGTTGAAGACCTGGGCTCAGGGCGGCGAGCCGGCCGATCTGCCCAAGGCGGATATGGGTCACGTGGCGGCGACGACCCCGCGCGAGGTGTTCGCCTTCATCATCCACGAAGGCAAGGTCCGTGCTCCCGCCGGGGCCATGGCGCTGATCGAGCGGACCGGCGGACGCGATTAACAAGCTGTTAACGGGCGCGGGTCAGGGTTTGGGGATGCGCGCCCTTGTTGTTGTTCCCCTGTTGCTGATCCTGGCCCTGCCGGCCGCGGCCCAGCAGACCGCCGCGCCGGATCCAGCGCCGGCGCCCGCCCCGCCCTCACCGCCTCGCAGCTCCCCGCCAAGCTCGATCACGCCTGTTCAGGTCTGCCGGGCCGCCTGCTCCAAGACCTACTATTTCTGCCTGGCCGGCTTGGACCAGACCGAGTGTTCGCCCCACTGGGCCGCCTGTCTGACGCGGTGCGGACACTGACCTGACTGCGCCTTGCCGGGCGCGGCGAATTCAGGCTCACTGGCCGCATGCTGGGGATTCACGTCAGGAGGGCGCTGCTGGTCTGGGTGCTGTCGTTGCCCACCTCGGTGCTGCGCCTGCTGTCGGGCGGAACGGGCGCCTATCTGGGCGGGCGCACCCTGGAGCCGCGCCTGCAGTTCCTGGCCGCCATGGCCCGGCGCGGGCAGCAGACCGAACTGGAGACGCCAGAGCTGGCTCGCGAGGCGGTCAGCGCGGCGGTGCAGGCCTACAAGCCGCGGCCCGAGCCGGGCGTACGCAGTGAGCCCATCACCGTGGACGGGCCAGCCGGGCCCATTCCCTGCCGGCTCTATCGTCCGCGCGAGCAGGACCCGGCCGCGCCGGTAATGGTCTTCGCCCACTGCGGCGGCGGGGTGGTGGGCGATCTGGAGACCTGCGACACCTTTTGTCAGATCCTGGCCCATATCGCCCGCGGGCCGGTGCTGTCGGTGCAGTATCGCCTGGCGCCGGAGCACAAATATCCGGCCGGGCTGGAAGATGTGCTGGCCGTCTATCGCCATGCCCGGGAGGAGGCGGGGTCCTATGGCGCGCCGGCCGGACAATGCGCCATCGGCGGGGATTCAGCCGGCGGCAATTTCGCCGCGGTGATCTGCCAAAAGCTCAGGGCCGAGGGCGAGGCCCAGCCGGTCTTGCAGCTGCTGATCTATCCCGCCGTCGATCTGGCCAGCGAGACGGCCTCCATGACCACCTACGCCGGCGCCTATCCCATGACCCTGGGGGCCATCAACTGGTTCGCCGGCCACTATCTGAGCCCCGGCGACAATCCGGCCGATCCCTTCGTCTCGCCCCTGCGCGCGGCGAGCCTAGCGGGCCTTGCGCCGGCGATCGTGGTCACCGCCGGCTTTGATCCCGTCGTCGATCAGGGCGAGGCCTATGCGCGGCGCCTGCGCGATGCGGGCGTGGCGGTGATCTACCGCTGTTATGATCCCCTCATCCACTGTTTCACCGCCTATACGGGCGTTGCGCCGGCGGCCGATACGGCCTGCCGCGAGATAGCCGGCCTGGTGCGCGGCGCCTATGAAGGGCGGATGCAGCCATGACCATGCGGGCGGTGGTGGTCGACCGACTGGCTGCGGACTATGCCGGCGTGTTCGTCCGGCAGGTGGAGCGGCCGCGCCCCGGATCTGGCCAGGTGCTGATCCGGGTGCGGGCCGCCAGCGTCAACTTCCCCGACCTGCTGCAGACCGAAGGCAAGTACCAGCACAAGCCTGACCTGCCCTTCGTAGCCGGCATGGAAGCGGCCGGCGAGGTGGTCGAGGCCGGCGAAGGCTCGGGCTTTGCCGTGGGCGATCGAGTGGTCGGCTCGGCCCGGCCTGAAGGCGTGAGCGGAACCGGCGGCCCGGGCGCCTTTGCCGAATACTGCGTGATGACCGCGCCGCGACGGATGCCCGAACACTTCAGCTACTCGCAGGCCGCCGCCTTCGGCACCGCCTATCTGACCGCCTGGGTCTCGCTGGTCAGCCGGGCGGATCTTCAGCCCGGCGAGTGGGTGCTGGTCCACGGCGCCTCGGGCGGAGTGGGCCTGGCGGCCGTGGATCTGGCGAAGGCCCTGGGCGGCCGGGTGATCGCGACCGGCGCCTCGGACGAAAAGCTGGCCATTGTGAATGAGATGTACGCGCCCGATGCGATCCTCAATGTCTCCGGCGGTTTTCGCGACCAGGTCAAGGCGATCACCGGCGGCGGCGGGGCCGATGTGATCTATGACCCGGTGGGCGGCGATGTGTTCGATGAGAGCGTGCGCTGCATAGCCTTCAACGGCCGGCTGCTGACCATCGGCTTTGCCTCAGGGCGCATCCCGACGCTTCCCGTCAACATGGCGCTGATCAAGGGCTTTTCCCTGATGGGCGTGCGGGCGGGCGAATATGGCCGCCGGTTCCCGGACCGGGGCCGGGCGAACCTGGACGCCATCTGGGCCATGGCGGAGGCCGGCAAGCTGACCCCGCGCGTCCATGCCGAGTTTTCCCTGGACGACTGGCGGGCAGCCTATGACCAACTGGGGAACAGGCAAGTGGTCGGCAAGGCGATTATCCGGCCGTAGCCTCGCCATTGCGCAGTCATGGGGAGGGGGGGCCGTCCGGAGCGCAGCGAAGGATGGTGGAGGGGCGAACAACCGCTCCGCGAGCGGATGCGGTTCGCCCCCTCCGACCCCTTTCGGGGTCTCCTCCCCCGCTTCGCAGGGGAGTTGGTTGACAGGCCGGACCCTTTCGCCTATCCACCGCGCCTCTTTAGACAAGCCTTTTTCCCGGAGCCATCTCGTGAAGCGCACCTTTCAGCCCTCGCGTCTCGTGCGCAAGCGCCGTCACGGCTATCGCGCCCGTATGGCGACGATGAACGGCCGCAAGGTTGTCGCCCGCCGCAGGGCCAAGGGCCGCAAGCGCCTGACCGCCTAGGGCATCCCCCTTCGCGCTCATCCCGGGGGGTTGAGCGATGACTGAAAAGCCGACAATCGAGCACTTGCGCAAACGCCCGGATTTTCTGGCGGCGGCCGCCTCTGGCCTGTCTCAGGCGCGCGGCGCGGTGGTGGTGCAGGCGCGCGACCGGGCCGACGGCGAAGCCCTGATCCGCGTCGGCTTTACCGCCACCAAACGTATCGGCGGGGCGGTGGTGCGCAATCGCGCCAAAAGACGGCTGCGCGAGGCGGCAAGGGCCCTTGTGCCTCTTCACGGCAAGCCCGGCCATGACTATGTGTTCGTCGCCCGGGCCGGTACGCCGGGACGCCCCTGGGCGCGTTTGCTTGACGATGTGAAAAGCGCGCTGATAAGGCTCGCGCCGACTGATGTTTAACCGCCCGGGCGGGGGCCAATTCGCCCGCTTCTTCTCGCCGAGCCCTCATCCCCGATGAACAACGACAATTCCCGCAACACGATCATCTTCATGATCTGCGCCCTGGGTCTGTACTTCGCCTATGTGGTGATGGTGCTGGAGCCCGCGCAGAAGCGGGAAGCCGCCGCCCTCAAGGCCAGCCAGATCGCCGCCGCGTCCAGCGCGCCCACCGGAGTCAATGGCGCGCCCGCGCCGGTCTATCTGCCTTTGCCGCAGGCCCTGGCTCGGCCCAGCGTCGAAGTGCGCAACGACGCGCTTGCCGGATCGATCTCGCTGGAAGGCGGCCGCTTCGATGACCTCAACCTGCTGGGCTACCGCGAAACCCTGGATCCCAAGTCGCCCAACGTCGAGCTGCTGCGCCCGCTCGGCGCGCAGTACGCCTATTTCGCCCAGTTCGGCTGGACCGGCGACAATCTGACCAAGATGCCGGACGGCAATACGCCCTGGACCCTTTCCAAGCCTGGACCTCTGACGCCGAGCAATCCCATTCAGCTGACCTATACGAACGATCAGGGCCTGGCCTTTACGCGGGACATCTCGATCGACAACCAGTTCATGTTCACGCTCAAGGACACCGTCACCAACAACGGCTCCGGACCGGTGACCATCACCCCCTATTCCGCGGTGGAGCGCCAGGGCATTCCGCCGCCCGAGCCGCGGGCGCGGGCCTCCTCTGACGGCGTCTACAGCGAGCTGGGCAAGCCGGGCGCGTACTTGCTCAACATCAAACAGTACAAGCCCTGGGCCAAGGACGGCCACTATGAAGCCGCCTCAAAGGGCGGTTGGATGGGCCTGGGCGACAAGTACTGGCTGACGGCGCTTATCCCCGATCAGGGCGAACAGATCACCACCAAATTCACCGCCGGCCCGCTAAACGGAAACGACAAGGACTACCAGATCCGCTACGAAGGCCCGGCCCGCTCGCTGGCCCCCGGGGCCCAGTCGGTCGAGACACGCCGCCTGTTCGCCGGCGCCAAGCGCCAGCAGATTCTCGACCACTACAGCAAGTCCAAAGACCAGCCGGTTCCCGAGTTCGTCAACGCCATCGACTGGGGCTGGTACAATTTCATCACCAAACCGCTGTTCTTCATCATCAAGTGGTTCCAGGGCTATGTCGGCAACTTCGGCGTCGCCCTGCTGATGCTGACCGTGCTGATCAAGATCGCCTTCTTCTATCCGGCGAACATGCAGTACGAATCCATGACCAAGATGAAGAAAATTCAGCCGCAGATGGACAAGCTGAAGGTGCGGTTCAAGGACGACCCGGCGGCCATGCAAAAGGCCACCATGCAGCTTTACAAGGACGAGAAGATCAATCCCCTGCTTGGGTGTCTGCCGATCCTGTTCACGCTGCCGGTGTTCCTGGGCCTGATCAAGGTGCTCTACACCACCATCGAAATGCGCCAGGCGCCGTTCTACGGCTGGATCCACGACCTGTCCGAGCGCGATCCAACCTCCATCCTGACCCTGTTCGGCCTGCTACACTGGCATCCGGAAAGCGTACCGTTGATCGGCAGCATTCTGGACGGGCCACTGCACCTGGGCGCCTGGCCGCTGCTCTACGGCCTGACCATGATCCTCACCCAGTCGATGAGCCCGCCGGCCGCCGATCCGACCCAGCAGATGATCATGAAATGGATTCCGGTCATCTTCACCTTCGTGATGTCCAGCCTGCCGGCCGGGCTGATCATCTATTACTGCTGGTCCAACAGCCTGACGATCATCCAGCAGTATGTGATCATGCGCCGCTTCAAGGTGGATAATCCCATCGACGCGACGATCCGCCGGATTACCGGCAAACCGAATCCCGCCGGGTGACCGCCGCCTTCGACGACGAGACGCTGGAGGCCGCGCGCATCCTGTTCGCCCGGCCGGCCACCTTCATGATGGGCTGCGTGGCCATGGCCGGCCTGCCCGACCCGGACCTGCCCGAGGTCGCTTTCGCCGGCCGCTCAAACGTCGGCAAGTCCAGCCTGCTCAACGCCCTGGTCGGCCAGAAGTATCTGGCGCGGGCGTCGAACGAGCCGGGCCGGACGCGGGAGATCAATTTCTTCGAGCTGGACGGGCGGCTGCGCCTGGTGGACCTGCCGGGCTACGGCTTTGCCCGGGCGTCGAAATCGGCGGTCGACAAGTTCCAGAACCTGGGGCGGGCCTATCTGCGCGGGCGGGTCAATCTGAAGCGCGTCTATCTGCTGATCGACGCGCGCCACGGTCTGAAGAGCGTCGATACCGAGGCGCTGGACGCCCTGGACCTGGCGGCCGTCTCCTATCAGATCGTCCTGACCAAGGCCGACAAGATCAAGCCGCACGAGGCCGAGGCCCTGGTCGAGGCGACCATGAAGGCCATCGCCAAACGCCCCGCCGCCTTCCCGCGCGTGCTGGCCACCAGTGCAGAAAAGGGAACTGCAATCACCGAGTTGCGGGCCGAGGTGATCGCCGCCTGCGAGCTTTAGGGACACTCTGTCCCTTGCCCCGCCGGCGCCAACCCGCCTAACTGCCGCCCATGCCAGAGGACCATATCGTCGATGTCCTGATCGCCGAGCGCGCGCCGCGGCTGGCGCACAGCCTGATCTGGCCACTGGTGCGGCCGGGGCTTTACAAATTGCTCGACTACCACCGCGCCCGCGCCATGGCCGACGCCGTGGCGGGTCTCAGTGGGGCGCAGGCCATGGACTATGTGTCCGCCCTGCTGGCCCTGAAGCTTGATGTCCACGGCCTGGAGCGCCTGCCCGCCACAGGGAGGGTGATCATCGTCTCCAACCATCCGACCGGCATCGCCGACGGGGTGGCCATGTACGACGCGGTAAAGACCCGCCGCCCCGACGCGATCTTCTTCGCCAACGCCGACGCCCTGCGGGTCTCGCAACGCCTGGGCGAGGTGGTGATCCCGGTGGAATGGGTCGAGGAAAAGCGCACCCGGGAAAAGACGCGGGAAACCCTGATCCGCGCCCGCGCCGCCCTGGAGGCTGAGCGCTGCGTGGTGGTGTTCCCGGCCGGGCGGCTGGCGATGCGGGACAAGGACGGCGTGCTGTCCGATCCGCCCTGGGCGGCGAGCGCGGTCTCGCTGGCGCGCCGGTACGAGGCGCCCATTGTGCCGGTTCACCTGACCGGCCCCTGGTCGGCCCTGTTCCACCTGTTCGGCCGGTTCAGTCTGGAGCTGCGCGACATCACCCTGTTTCACGAGATGCTCAACAAGACCGGCAAGACCTTCGGCCTGATCTTCGGCCAGCCGATACCGCCCGGCGTTCTGGACGCCGATTCGGCGGCCGCGACCCTGGCGCTGAAGGCCTATGTCGAACGGGTCCTGCCCGCCCGCCCCGACGGAAGCTTCCCATGATCCTGCCCGATGAAGGCGATTTTCGCCTGGATGACGCCGAGGCCACCGCGGCCCTGGGCGCGGCCATCGCCCCGGCGCTGAAGGCGGGCGATACGGTCTGTCTGTTCGGTCCGCTGGGAGCCGGCAAGTCGACGCTGGCGCGCGGCCTGATCCGCGCCCTGACGAGCCCCGATGAGGAGGTCCCCAGCCCGACCTTCACCCTGGCGCAGACCTATCAGGGCCGCGATCTGACGCTGGCGCATTTCGATCTCTACCGGCTGAAATCCGCGGCCGAGGCGCACGAGCTGGGGCTGGACGAGGCGCTGGACACCGGCTGCGCCATCATCGAGTGGCCCGAGCGGCTGGAAGGGGCGCTGCCGGCGAGCCGACTCGATATAGAGCTGAGCATCGATGGGGATGTGCGCCGCGCGCGCCTGACTCCGCATGGCGACTTCGAAGGACGGGCCCTTGAATTCTGAGCGCGAGGCGCAAAAGACCGCCTTCCTGGCCCGCGCCGGGCTGGCCGGCGCCCTGCGCCAGCCTCTGCCGGGCGACGCCTCGACGCGGTCCTATGAGCGGCTGATCCGCCCCGGCCAGCCCAGCCTGATGCTGATGGACTCGCCCCCCGCCGCAGAGGGGGTGACCTTAAGCGCTGACGCCACTGAGGCAATGCGGACCGCCGCGGGTTACGCCTCCATGGCGCGGCTGTCCGCAAGCCGCATCGACGCCTACGTGGCCGCCGCCGGCTATCTGCGCAGCCAGGGCCTTTCGGCCCCGGAAGTGATGGCCTTTGACGTCGATCTCGGCCTGGCCCTGACCGAGGACCTCGGCGATGGCCTGTTCGCGCGGTTGATCGAGGCGGGCGCCGATCAGGGACCGCTGTACCGGGCCGCCATCGAGGCTCTGGTGCGGTTGCAGGAAGCGACGCCGCCGGCGGTGCTCGAAAGCCAGGGCGCAGCCTGGCCTCTGCTGGCCTATGACGATCTGGCGCTGAAGACTGGCGCGGACCTGTTCATCCGCTGGCTGCCAAGTCTGGAGTCTTCGGTCAGGTTCGGACCGGATGACCTGGCCTCCTGGGAAGCCCTGTGGAAACCGGTGCGGGCCCGCGCCGGGCAGATGGCGGGCGTCTTCACCCACCGCGACTATCACGCCGAGAACCTGCTGTGGCTGCCAGAGCGCTCTGGGCCGGCCCGGGTGGGCATGATCGATTTTCAGGATTGCGTCCTGGCCCATCCCTCGTGGGACCTTCATTCGCTGCTGCAGGACGCCCGGCGCGATGTGCCGCCGGCGCTGGAGGCGGCCATGCTGGACCACTATTTCGCCCTGCGGCCCGGTCTCGAGCGGGCGGCCTTCATGGCCGACTACGCGGCCCTGGCGGCGCTGAACGAGGCGCGGATCATCGGTATCTTCGCCCGCCTGATCGCCCGTGACCGCAAGCCGCGCTATCGCGCCTTCCTGCCGCGCATGTGGCGCCACCTTATGGCCAATCTGAACGACCCGGCGCTGGCCGGCATCCGCCGCTGGATCGAGACCAGGATTCCGGAAGGCGTGCGCACGTGAGCGGTTTCACGACCGCCCCCAGGACAGCCATGGTGCTGGCCGCCGGCATCGGCTCGCGCATGCGGCCCCTGACCGACACCCTGCCCAAGCCCCTGGTCCCGGTGGCGGGCAAGGCGCTGATCGATCATACCCTGGACCGCCTGGCCGAAGCGGGCGTTACGACGGCGGTGGTCAATGTCCATCACTTCGCCGACCTGGTGGAGGCCCATCTGACGGCGCGGCGGGCGCCGCAGATCGTCATCTCGGACGAGCGGGCGGGCCTGCTGGATTCAGGCGGCGGCATCGCCCACGCCCTGGACCGGCTGGGCGCCGAGCCGATCATCGTCGCCAACATCGACAATGTCTGGAACGAGGGAGCGACCCCGGCCCTGACCTCCCTGATCGACGGTTGGGATCCGGAAGCGATGGATATCCGCATCCTGCTGGCCCCGCGCGCCGCCTGCTACGGCTACGAGCGGCCGGAAGGCTTTGTCATGGACGCGGCCGGACGCCTGACCCACTCCAACTCGCTCGATCCGCTGCCGCCCTACAACAACATCGGCTTTCAGATTCTGAAGCCTCAGTTGCTGGCCGGCCGGCAGGGATCGTTCTCCATCCTGCCGATCTGGAAGGACTTGTCGGCCAGGGGGCGACTGTTCGGGGCGGTTACGGACGCGCGGATCATCCACGTCTCCGACCCGGCCGGGAAGCTCTATGCCGACGGGCAGTTGACGTGAGCCCGTTCCGGCGCGAGGCCAGCTGGTTCTCGATCCCCGCCGGGCGACCCTTCCTGCGCGACCTGGCTGTCCGGCTCTATGAGACGCTGGGACCGGCCGGCGAGGATGTACTGCCGGACAGCGTCATCCTGCTGCCCAACCGCCGCGGCGCCCGCACCCTGGCCGAAGCCTTCCTCGAGGCCTCAGGCCGCCGCGCCCTGCTGTTGCCCCAGGTGCGAGCCCTGGGCGATCTTGACGAGAACGAGCCGCCCTTCGAGGCCGGCGACCTGGCGGCCGGCCTGCCGCCGGCCATCTCGCCCTGGCGGCGCAGGCTGGAGCTGATCCGGCTGGTCCAGGACTATCTGCCGGCCATGACGGGCGGCCTCGACGCCTCGGCCAGCTTGCCGCTGGCCGACGCCCTGGGCTCCTTTTTCGACAGTCTGGAAATCGAGGAGATTGAGGATCGCGGCCGCATCGAGACCCTGGTCGAGGGCGATCTGGCCGAGCACTGGCGCGAGTCGGCCCAGTTCCTGTCCCTGGCCGTGGCAGCCTGGCCCGAGCGGTTGAAGGCCATGGGCCTGTGCGATCCGGCCACCCGGCGGGTGACCCTACTGCGCCGCTTGGCCGCTCAGTGGGAGGCCTCGCCGCCGGCCTTTCCCGTCATCGCCGCCGGATCCACTGGCAGCGTCAAGTCTACAGCCGCCCTTCTGGCGGTGATCGCCCGCGCGCCCAAGGGGTGCGTGGTGCTGCCCGGCCTGGATCAGAACCTGGCCGATACGGCCTGGGTCAAGATCGAGGCCCAGCATCCGCAGTTCGCCCTCAAGCGCCTGCTCGAATTTGCCCATATCGAGCGCAGCAACGTTGATCCCTGGCCGGTCGCCGACAAGGTTCAGGCCCGCTGGCGGCGCCGGGTCATCAACGAGGCGATGCGCCCGGCCGAGGCTACCGGCGACTGGCGCAACCAGATCAACGCCCTCAACGCTGAAGCCCGCGACGATGGGGTTGAGCCGGTGGCCACAGGCCTGTCGGGCCTGCACGTCCTAACCGCGGCGGCCGAGGAAGACGCCGCCGGCGCCGTGGCGGTGCTGCTGCGCGAGACGCTGGAAGAGGGCAGGACCGCCGCCCTGGTCACCCCGGACCAGGCCTTCGCTCGCCGCGTCTCGGCGCGCCTGGCTCGATGGGGCATTGCGGCCGACTCCTCGGCCGGCGCGCCCCTGGCCGATTGTCCGACCGGGGTTCTGCTGGGCCTGATCGCGCGCCTGGCCGCCGATCCGGACGATCCGGTGGCGCTGCTGGCCATTCTCAAACATCCCTCGGTGCGACTCGGCATGACCGACGAGGCCCTGGTCGCCGGCCGCGAGGAGCTGGAGCGGCACGGATTGCGCGGCCGCCGCCCGCGCGATCCGGAAGAAGTCTATCGCCGTCTTGCCCGGGGCCCCTACCCCGACGCCTTCGCCCGGCAGGTTTATGCCATGGCCGGGCCCGTCCGCAGCATATTCTCTGGCGGCGAACCGGACTTGAGCGAGGCGGCCCAAATGATCGCCCAGGCGGCTGAGAGCCTGGCGCGCGGCCCCGGGGGCGGAACCGGCGGCTTGTGGGCCGGGCCCGGCGGCGAGGCGGCGGCGGGTCTGCTGGCGGCGCTGATGGAAGATGGCGCCGTTGTGGGGCCGGTCAGCGCCCAGCGTTTTGTCCACCTGTTTGACCGGCTGATGGAAACCGAGGCCATCCGCGCCTCGAGCCCCCCGCACCCCCGGCTGCAGATCCTGGGCGCCCTTGAGGCCCGCCTGACGCAGGCCGACCGCATCGTCCTGGCCGGGCTGGAGGAAGGCGTTTGGCCGCCGACGGCGCCGACCGATCCCTTCCTGTCGCGGCCCATGCGCGAGAAACTGGGCCTGCCGTCACCGGAGCGGCGGATCGGCCTTTCCGCCCACGACTTTGTGCAGCTGGCCTGCGCGCCCGACGTCTATCTGGTTCACACCGAGCGCCGCGCCGGCCAGCCGTCGGTCAAGTCGCGCTGGCTGTGGCGGCTAGAGACCCTGGCCAAGGGCGCGGGCGTGACCCGGCTGCCGGGCCGCCCAGAAGTCCTGGCCTGGGCCCGGGCGCTGGACCGCACACAGGGACCGCCCTCGCCCGCGAGCCGGCCTGCGCCGGCCCCGCCGGCCGAGCACCGGCCGACCGAGCTGGCCGTCACCCAGGTCGAGACCCTGACGCGGGATCCCTATGCAGTCTGGGCGCGGCAGATTCTCAAGCTCAAAGCTCTGGACCGGCCCGACAAAGAAGCCGACGTGCTGGCGCGCGGATCGGCCATTCACAAGGCCTTCGAAAAGTTCGCCACCTTCTGGCCGACCGACCTGCCGCCCGATGCGGCCGGCGAGTTCGCCAGACTTTACCTGACCGAACTGCGCGAGGCCGGCATGGCGGTCAGCGCCATGGCCCGCGAGGAGGCGCTGGCGACAGAGGCCGCCGCCTGGATCGAAACCTGGGAGCGGGCGCGCAGGACTGCATCGCCGCAGATCAGGGTGGAGATGGAGGGCGCCTTCAGCTTCGAGAGCCCGCGCGGCCGGTTCACCGTCACCGCCCGCGCCGACCGTCTGGAGCTGACCCCGGACGGGGCGGGCCATGTTATCGACTTCAAGACCGGCTCGGTCCCCAGCGAAAAGCAGGTGACGACGGGCTTCTCACCGCAGCTGACCTTGACGGCGGCCATTCTGCTGAACGGCGGCTTTCCGGGCCTGTCGGTCAGCCGGATCGGCGAGCTCATCTATGTCAAGGTGACCGGCCGAAAGCCGGCCGGCGATGCGGTGGACCCGCTGAAAAAGACTCCGGTCCCGGACGCCGTGGCCGATGCGCTTGCAGGCCTGAAGAGTTTGATCGCCGCCTATGCCGATCCGGCTACGCCCTACCGCTCGCGCACCGCGCCGCAGTTCGTGAAGACCTTTGGCAGCGACTATGATCACCTGGCGCGGGTTTATGAATGGGCCAGCGCCGCCGATGACGAGGGGGGCGAATGACCAGTCCCCAGCAGACCGCCGCCGATCCCACCGTCTCGGCATTCGTCCGGGCCAACGCGGGATCGGGCAAGACCAAGACCCTGATCGACCGCACTGCCCGCCTGTTGCTGGGCGGCGCCGACCCGGCCGCGATCCTGTGCGTGACCTATACCCGGGCGGCGGCGGCCGAGATGCAGCGGCGGCTGTTCGCCCTGCTGGGCGAATGGTCGGTGCTGGACAATGATCCGCTGGCTGAAAAGCTGGGCGTTCTGGTCGGCCGGCCGGCGGAGAGTTTCGACGAGGACGCCCTGTCGCGCGCCCGCCGGCTGTTCGCCCTGGCGCTGGAGACGCCCGGCGGACTGAAGATCCAGACCATCCACGGCTTTTGCGAGCGGCTGCTGCGCCGTTTTCCCATCGAGGCAGGAGTCGCGCCGGGCTTTGAGGTGATGGACGACGGCGCGGGGGCGCAGATCGCCCGCCTCGCCCGCGACCAGGTCGCCGAGCGGGTGCTGGCCGGGTCCGATCCCGCCCTAGCCGAAGCCTATGGCCGCATGTCGGTGGCTCTGGATTTCGAGGCGTTCCAGAAGATGTTCGCCGCCTTTGAGTCGGAGCGGAGCGGCATCGCGGCCTGGATCGACCATATCGGCGGCCTGCCGGGCCTGCTGCCCGCCGTGCTGGCGTCCTGCGGTCTGGACCGGCTGCGTGAGGCCAGCGCGATCGAGGAAGAGGCCGTGCTGCCGCCGCACCTTGATCCCGCCGCCTGGTTCACCGCGGCCGGCGCCATGGCGAGGGGCAGCGAAAAGACCGACCAGCCGCGCGGCCGGATCTTCCGGGCGATCGCCGAGGCCGCGATGGCGGTAGACCCGTCGGTGGAGGCGGTGCGCGAGCTGTTCTTCACCCAGACGGGCACGATGCGCGCCTCCGTGGCCACCAAGGCGGTCGATCCCGCCATCCTCGCGTGGTTGTCGGAAGAACAGGCCCGGCTGGACGCCGCCTTCCAGGAGGCCCGCGCCACGAAGGTGGCCGAAGACACCTTGTGGGTGATGGTGCTGGCCATCGCCTATCTGGACCGGCATGCGGCGGCGCGCAGGGCCCGCGGCGCGCTGGACTTCGGCGATCTGGTGGAAAAGACCTGCGCCCTGTTGAGCGAGCGGCCCGCGGCGGCCTGGGTGCTCTACAAGCTGGACGGCGGCATCGACCACATCCTGCTGGACGAGGCCCAGGACACCGCCCCGGACCAGTGGAAAATCATTGAGGGCCTGACCGGCGAATTCTTCAGCGGCGAGGGCCGCCCGGCCAACCGGCCGCTCAAACGCACCCTGTTCGTGGTCGGCGACGACAAGCAATCGATCTATTCCTTCCAGGGCGCGGCCCCGGAACGCCTGGCGATCGAGACCCGAGCCTATGTCGAGAGGATCGCCGCCAGCGGCCAGAAGCCGGAGGAGGTCATGCTGTCGGACTCCTGGCGCTCGACGAAGCAGGTGCTGCGGTTCGTCGATGCGGTGTTCGATCCCGTCGAGATGCGCCTGTCCGTGCAGTCGGACGAGACCCAGATCACCCACGAGGCCAAGCGAGACGACGGACCGGGCTGCGTCGATTTGTGGGCCCCCGTGGAAGAGCCGGCAAGGGTCGACCGAACCGCCTGGGACGCGCCGCTGGACGAGGTGGCCGAACAGAGCGCCACCCGTGTGCTGGCCGGCCGGATCGCCCGCGAGATCAGGGATACGGTCGCCCGCGGCGACGGCGTGTTCGACAAGGCCCTGAACGACGGGCGCGGCGGGCGGCGGGCGGCGAGCTTCGGCGATGTGCTGATCCTGGTGCGCCGGCGCGGCGCCATGTTCGAGGAAGTGCTGCGGGCCCTGAAACAGGCCGATATTCCGGTGGCGGGCGCGGACCGGCTGGCGCTGTCCGCCCACATCGCGTTTGACGATTTGCTGGCCCTGGCGCGGTTCGCCCTGTTCCCGGGAGATGAGCTGACCCTGGCGGCGATCCTGAAGAGCCCGTTCTGCGGACTGGATGACGACAGCCTCTACGCCCTGGCCCATGGGCGGCGGGAGAAGAATCTGTGGCGCGTGTTGCAGACCCGCGCTGACGAGACGGCCGCCTGGCGCGAGGCCTGCGATTTCCTGACCGGCGTCCTGGCGGCGGGACGAACGCGCCGCCCGTTCGAGTTCTTCGGCAGGATCCTGGCCCAGACCGGGCCCGACGGCCTGTCGGGCCGCCAACGCCTGCTGGCCCGCCTGGGCGCCGAGGCCATCGAGGCCATCGATGAATTCCTGGCCCAGGTGCTGGCCGCCGAGGGGCGCGGCGCCCGCGACCTGGAGAGCCTGACCCACGGGCTGGGCGCCCTGGATATCATCGTCAAGCGCGACATGGATGAGGCGCGTGACCAGGTTCGCGTGATGACCACCCACGGCGCCAAGGGGCTGGAGGCGCCGATCGTCATCCTGCCGGAAATGACCTGGAAGCCCCAGGCGCGCACGGGGCCGCTGCTGAAAACCAAGGACGGCGGCTATCTGTGGTGTGCGTCGGGCAAGGCCGACAGCGACGCCACGGCGGCGGCGAGAGAAGACGCCAAGGCCAGGCTCTCGCACGAACAGCGCAGGCTGCTGTACGTCGGCCTGACCCGGGCCCGCGACCGGCTGATCCTGTGCGGCAAGGTCAGGGCCGAGGCCAAGGCCGAGACCTATGGTGACTGGTATCTGGCCGCCCAGGATGCGCTCGACCGACTGGACGAGCCTTTGACGATCAGGGACGGATTTCGCCGCTATGGCCAGGCGCCGGCGCCGGCCGCGCGCGTGGACGAGACGCGGGGGGCGGCAAGTCCCCCGCCCGACTGGCTGTTCCGGTCCGCGCCGGTCCAGACGGCCGGGCGCCGGTTCGTCTCGCCCTCGGCCCTGGGTGAAGAGGCGATGGCGGTCAGCGTCTCGCCCCTGGCGTCCGAAGGCGGGCTGGGCAGGTTTCGGCGCGGCAGCCTGATCCACCGCCTGCTGCAGCTGCTGCCGGACATCGCCACCGAACGCCGGCCGGCCGCGGCGTTGCGGATCCTGGCCCGCGAGCCTGGCCTGTCCGAGGCTCAAAGGCAGGAGATGGCCAACGCCGCCCTGGCCGTCCTGAACGATCCGCAATTCGCCGCCGTCTTTGGTCCAGGCTCGCGCGCCGAGGTCGCCATAGCCGGTGAAGCCTCAGGCCTGCCGGCCGGCATGGCGGTCAGCGGCCAGATCGACCGGCTGATCGTCGAGCCCGATCGCGTGCTGGTGGTGGACTTTAAAACCAACCGGCCAGCGCCGGCGCGCATCGAGGACGCCGACCCGGCCTATATCCGCCAGATGGCCGCCTATGTGGCGACCCTGCGCGAGGCCTTCCCGGGCCGCGGTGTCGAGGCGGCCCTGGTGTGGACCGATGGGCCCCGGCTGATGGCCGTTCCAGAATTTCTCGTCCTTAGGGCGCTGGCGGAACTGACCGCAACACCCTAGCTTTACGGTCAGAAATGGAGATTTTCCTGTGTCCAATACCGTAGCGGTTACCGACGAGAGCTTCGAAGCCGACGTCCTGAAATCCGGCCAGCCGGTGCTGGTGGATTTCTGGGCCGAATGGTGCGGCCCCTGCAAGCAGATCGCGCCCGCCCTGGAACAGATCGGCGCCGAATTGGCCGGCAAGGTCACCGTGGCCAAGCTGAACATCGAAGACAGCCCCATGACCCCGGGCCGCTATGGCGTGCGCGGCATCCCGACCATGATGCTGTTCAAGGACGGCCAGATGGCCTCGATGAAGGTCGGCGCCATGCCCAAGCAGAAGATCCTCGAC
>CAZJBC010000007.1:0-21736 GCA_964543805.1 uncultured Brevundimonas sp. | reverse complement strand
CACCCCCAGGTGCCCGCCCCCCCCCCCCCCCAAAACCCCACCAACCCACACCCCCCCCCCCTCCCCGCCGGAAGCTCATGCAGCCCTGGCCGCCCATGGCGAATGGACCCGGCCATCGGAATATGACGACGGCGGCTATCCGATCACCCTGGCCCTGCTGGAAGACGGCGCCCGCTGGCAGATCCTCGACGCGCCGGTGGGCATCCATGTTCCGGTGCGCATTCTGCAGGGTGGCCTCGACCCCGACGTACCCTGGGCCCACGCCTTGCATCTGGCCGTCGCACTGGAGAGCGAAGACGTAGTCTTCTCGCTGATCAAGGACGGCGATCATCGCCTGTCGCGCCCGCAGGACCTGGCGCGGCTGGTGGCGGCGGTGGAGGAGATGGCGGGGTGACATGACACCACCCCTACGACGCAGAGGCGGTGTTCAAGATCGCCGCCAACCCTTCCCGGTAGCTCGGATACCTCGGCCGCCAGCCCAGCTCCGCCTTGGCCAGGGCGTTGGAGACGCGCTTGTTCTCAGCGTAAAACCTGCGGCTCTTCTCCGGAATTTCCGTGGTTAGCGGCGGCGGCTCGGCGTCCAGCAGCCGGGCCGCGTACTCAATGACCGCCTCGCCGGGCGCGGGCTCGTCGTCACAGATATTATAGATGCCCGCCGCGCGCGGCCGGGCGAGCGAGGCTTCCAGGGCCGAGACGATATCGTCGCGATGGGCGCGGCTGAAGACGTGGCCCGGGACGGCGATGCGACGGGCGGTTCCCTCCCGCAGCCGGTCGAAGGCCGAACGGCCCGGCCCGTAGATCCCCGGCAGGCGAAAGGTGGTCACCGTGAGGCCCATGCCGCGACCGGTTTGGCGCCAGTCGCGTTCGGCGGCGACCCGGCGCGCGCCTTCCAGCGAGATGGCGGAAAGATCGCTCTGCTCGTCCACCCAGCGCCCGCCGCGGTCTCCGTAGACGCCGGTGGTGGAAAGGCACCCAATCCAGTCCGGAAAGGCGTTCGACCGGGCGATGGCCGGGACCAGGGCGGTCAGGCCCGGGCATCCAGTGGGTCCCGGCGGGGCGGTGACCAGAATGGCGTCGGCGTCCTGGACGGCCAGGGCCATGGCGTCCGGATCGGCCGGATCGACCGGGATGACGCCTGCGGCCTGCAGCATCGCACGCGTATCGGGGCCTCGCGCCGTGGCGGCGATGGTCCAGCCTTTTGCCGCCTGGGCCCTTGCAAAGGCCTGACCGACATAACCGTAGCCGAAGATGAACGCCTTGCTTGTCATCCCCGGACGGGGCGGAGGCTACCCCGCCGGCATCCTGCGCGCCGGTGGCGGACCGGCCAGGTCGGCGGCGCGTTCGGCGTTCCAGGCCGAGACGCATGGCACCTTGGAAAGGTCGGCGCGGTCGGCGTAGGCGCGGGCTGTCTCGGCGATCTCAGTCAGCAGGCCCTCGGCCAGAGTAATCGGCTGCAGGCCCAGCGAGCGCAGGCGGGCGTTTTCGACGAACAGGTCGTTCTCGTCGGCCTCGGCGCGCGGGTTGGGGGTGTAGGCGATCTCGGCGCCGGTCAGCC
This sequence comes from uncultured Brevundimonas sp., assembly GCA_964543805.1. GTDB lineage: Bacteria > Pseudomonadota > Alphaproteobacteria > Caulobacterales > Caulobacteraceae > UBA5005. Next base: position 20,181 of record CAZJBC010000007.1, on the reverse strand, counting down.
GCGAGATCAGTTTTGCCAGGTCGCGCACCTTATGGGTCTCGGTCATCTGGTTCATGATCTTGACGCGCTCGCCCCGCTTGGGCGGATTTTCCAGCGCCAGGGCCACGCAGCGGACGGTGTCCTGGATATTGATGAAGGCCCGGGTCTGGCCGCCGCCGCCGTGGACGGTCAGCGGATGTCCCACCTGGCTCTGGATCAGGAACCGGTTCAGCACCGTGCCGTAATCGCCGTCATAGTCGAAACGGTTGATCAGGGCGTCGTCCAGGCGCGTCTCCTCGGTCTGACAGCCCCAGACGATGCCCTGGTGCAGGTCGGTGATCCGAAGCTGGTCGTTCTTGGCGTAGAACTGGAAGAACAAAGCATCCTGGGTCTTGGTCAGGTGATAGATCGAGCCCGGGTTGGCCGGATAGAGAATCTCCTGGTCGACCAGGCCCTGCGGCGTTGCAACCTTGATCGCCAGATAGCCTTCGGGGATGGCCATGCCCGCCGTGCCATAGCCATAGACGCCCATGGTCCCCAGGTGGACGATGTGGATGTCCAGGCCGCTTTCAACCACGGCGGCCAGCATGTCGTTTGTGGCATTGAGGTTGTTGTTGACGGTGTAGCGCTTGTGGCGGGCCGATTTCATCGAATAGGGCGCGGCGCGCTGCTCGGCGAAGTGGACGATGGCCGTGGGCCGCCATTCCTTCAGCAGGGCGAGGAAGGCGTCATAGTCCTGGCCCATCGTCAGTTTGTGGAAGGCGATGCTGCGGCCGGTCAGTTTCTTCCAGGCCGCGATCCGCGTCTCGATCGTCGCAATCGGCGTCAGGGACTGGACCTCCAGCTCCTCGTCGATCTCGCGGCGGGACAGGTTGTCGACAATGGCCACCTCGTGGCCGCGGACCGAAAGGTGAAGGGCCGTTGGCCAGCCGCAGAAGCCGTCGCCGCCCAGAACGAGAATCCTCATTCAACGCCTCATTTTTACTGCGGCCGCGTACGGCCTCCCCACCCCCAGGGCCTGTCAAGCCAACCTTAGCCTTGCGGGAGCCCAAGGACAACGCACAGGATCGGACCTAGTTGCCGAGCAGCTTTTCGATCGCCTCGCGCGCCGCCGCGGCCAGGTCCGGCCGTTTCAGCGCGTAGGCGACGTTGGCGCGGAGCAGACCAATCTTGTCGCCGCAGTCGTAAGTGATTCCGTCATATTCAAGCGCGTGAAATTTCTGTGACGTCATCAGGCGCGCCATGGCGTCGGTCAGCTGGATTTCGCCGCCGGCGCCCTTCTGGTGGGCCGACAGGGCCTCGAAGATCTCGGGCTGCAGAATGTAGCGGCCAGAGACGATCAGATTGGTCGGCGCGGTTCCGGGGGCGGGCTTTTCGACCATGCCGGTCATCTGGTTCAGACGTCCCGCCCGGCCGGCCAGGCTGACTACCCCGTACTTGTGGGTTTCGGTGGGCGGAACCTGCTCGACGACGATGATGTTGTCGCCGACCTCGTTGTAGGCCGCGATCGCCTGGCTGAGCGCGCCGGGGGCGGCGTCCATCAGCATGTCGGGCAACAGGACCGCGAAGGGCTCATCGCCGATCACGTCCCGGGCGCACCAGACGGCGTGACCGAGGCCAAGCGGAGCGGCCTGGCGCACAAAACTCATCTGGCCGGGCTCAAGCAGTTCTCCGGCGAGTTCTTCCAGCAGATCGGTTTTACCCTTGGCTTTCAGGGCGTCTTCGATCTCCGGCTGGCGGTCGAAATAGTGCTCGATAGACTCCTGGCCGCGGCCGGTGATGAAACAGATGTGCTCGATCCCGGCGGCCTTCGCCTCGGCCACCACATAGGACAGGATCGGCCGGTCCACGACATTGAGCATGTTCTTGGGCACCGACTTGGCGACCGGCAGCACCCGGGTCCCGAGACCCGCCACGGGCAGGACAGCTTTGCGAACAGTTTTCATGGGGCTCCCGCGTGATTCAGCCGGATCATATAGCGGCGGACCAAATCCGAAAGCCAGCGATGACGCCGCTCCTGGAACCTCCACCGCGCCCACGATTTATTGAAGGGAGGGGATCCGACTGGAGTACGGTCCATGATCTTTTCCCGAATGAGTTTGATCGCCGCACTGGCGCTCCTGCCCTTGGCGGCCTGCGCGGAGTCAGGCGCCCGGCCGTACCCCGCGCCGGCGCAGACCATCGTGCCGCCGACCGCCAATCCCCTCCCCGGCATCAACCAGCCTTCACCGCCGCAGACGCCTTCGACGGTCATCGTACCGACGGAAATGCCGGCGCAGGCGCCGGTGGTCTGACGCCTATTCGACTGTCACCGACTTGGCCAGGTTTCGCGGCTGGTCGACGTCGGCGCCCTTCAGGACCGCCACGTGATAGGCCAGCAGCTGGATCGGGGCGGCGAAGACAAGCGGCGCGATCAGCGGATCCGACGCCGGTGCGGTGACAACCACCTTTGCTCCAGCGGGCGCATGTTTGGCGCCCTTTGGATCGGTGATGAAGATAACCGGGCCGCCGCGGGCGATGACCTCGTTCATGTTCGAGGCCGATTTTTCGAAATAGCTGTCGGAGGGCGCCAGGATAACGACCGGCGTGGCCGGCTCGACCAGAGCGATGGGGCCGTGCTTCAGCTCACCGGCAGCATAACCCTCGGCATGGATATAGCTGATTTCCTTGAGCTTCAGTGCGCCTTCCAGGGCCAGGGCGGACATCGGCCCCCGCCCCAGGAACAGCACATCCCGCGCCTGGGCCACATCGATGGCGATGGCCTTGATGGCGTCTTCCAGCCCGATCGACTCGCCGATCAGGCGCGGCGCTTCCAGCATGAGCCGCACCATGGCCGCCTCGCCGGCAGCGTCCAGCTTGCCCCGCGCCCGGGCGGCGGCGACCGCCAGGGCAATCAGCACGCTGACCTGGGCGGTGAAGGCCTTGGTGGAGGCGACGCCAATCTCCGGCCCGCAATGGATCGGCCAGACCACATCGACTTCGCGGGCCATGGTCGATTCCGGGGCGTTGATGATGGCCGCGCTGGCTAGGCCTCGGGCCTGGCAATAGCGAAGGGCGGCAAGCGTGTCGGCGGTTTCGCCCGATTGCGAGATGGCCAGGGCCAAGGTCCCCGGCCGCAGCGCCGGATCGCGGTAGCGGAACTCCGAGGCCACATCGATGTCGACCGGAAGGTCGGCTAGCCGTTCGATCATGTATTTGCCGATCAGGCCGGCGATATAGGCCGAGCCGCAGGCGACGATCTGGATCCGCTCGAGCTTTGCAAAATCAACGTCGCCGGAAATCCGGGTCTTCAGGCCGACCGCGTCGACATAGGCCGCGATGGTTCGCTGGCAGCCTTCGGGCTGATCATGGATCTCTTTTTCCATGAAGTGGCGGTAGTTGCCCTTTTCCACGAGAGCGGACGATTCCGGCACCATGACCACGGGCCGCTCCACGGCCTTGCCCGACCGGTCAAAGATGAAGGCCTGGTCGTGGTCGATGGCGAGATAATCGCCCTCTTCCAGATAGGTCACCTTGTTGGTGAAGGGGCCGACCGCCAAGGCGTCCGAGCCCAGGTACATCTCGCCCTCGCCGTAGCCGACCACCAGGGGGCTGCCGTGGCGGGCGCCCAGGATCATCTTGTCCTCGCCCTCGATCAGGATGGCCAGGGCGTAGGCGCCGGTCACCTGGTCCAGCGCCGCCTTCAGGGCGGCGAGCGGCGCAAGCCCGCTATCCAGCGCATCGTCGATCAGGTGAGCGACGACTTCGGTGTCGGTCTGACTTTCAAAGACCCGCCCCTTGGCGATCAGGCCGGCGCGCAGCTCGGCATAGTTTTCGATGATGCCGTTGTGCACCACGCTGACGCGGCCGGCGGTCTGGGGGTGAGCATTGGCTTCGGACGGCGCGCCATGGGTCGCCCAGCGGGTGTGGCCGATGCCGACATTGCCGATCAGCGGATGGGCCGCCAGCACCGCTTCCAGCGCCTTGATCTTGCCCAGGGCGCGGCGGCGCTCGACATGACGGCCGGAGAAGGCGGCGACGCCGGCCGAATCATAGCCGCGGTATTCCAGCCGCTTGAGGCTCTCGATCAGCCGGTCGGCGACGGGATGGGTGCCGACAATGCCTATTATCCCGCACATGACCTTAGAATTCCGCTTGCAGCCGAATGGTGGTAGCCAAACACCTAATCCCGAGCGCCTTTAGCAATTGCTGACGAGTCGGGGGGTAAACTCAGGTTTCGTCACATTTCGCGCCCAGCCGAGAGATCCCATGAGCAAGCGCCAGTACTTCGGAACCGACGGCATCCGCGGCGAGGCCAACAAACACCCGATGAGCGCGGAAGTCGCGCTGCGGGTCGGCCTGGCCGCCGGCAAGATGTTCCGCACCGAGAACGGCCGCCGCCATCTGGTGGTCATCGGCAAGGACACGCGGCTTTCCGGCTACATGATAGAGCCGGCCCTGGTGGCGGGTTTCGCCTCGGTCGGGATGGACGTTCGCCTGTTCGGCCCCCTGCCCACCCCGGCCGTGGCCATGATGACCCGCTCCATGCGCGCCGACCTGGGGGTGATGATTTCGGCCTCGCACAATGGCTTTGCCGACAACGGCATCAAGCTGTTCGGCCCCGACGGCTACAAACTGTCGGACGAGGTCGAGAGCAAGATCGAAGCCTTCATGGACGAGGGCCTGGAAACCGATCTGGCCGGCCCGCGGGACCTGGGCCGCGTCGTGCGTGTCGACGACGCCCAGTCGCGCTATCTGGAGATCGTCAAGGCGACCTTCCCGCGCCAGTTGTCGCTGAACGGCCTTCGCATCGTCATCGATTGCGCCCACGGCGCCGCCTACAAGGTCGCTCCCCTGGCGCTCTACGAACTGGGCGCCGAGGTCAAGACGATCGGCGTCTCGCCCGACGGTTTCAATATCAATGACGAATGCGGCTCGACCTATCCCGACGCCATCGCCCGGGCGGTGCGCGAATACCGCGCCGACATCGGCATTGCGCTGGACGGCGACGCCGACCGGCTGCTGGTCTGCGACGAGAAGGGTCAGATCGTCGACGGCGACCAGATCATGGCGCTGATCGCCGGCTCCTGGGCCGCGCAGGACCGGCTGAAGGGCGGCGGCGTCGTGGCCACGGTGATGTCCAATCTGGGGCTGGAGCGGTTCCTCGGCTCGCGGGGGCTGACCCTGGAGCGCACCCAAGTCGGCGACCGCTATGTCATGGCCCGCATGCGCGAAAGCGGCTACAACCTGGGCGGCGAACAATCAGGCCACCTGATCCTGTCGGACTATTCGACCACCGGCGATGGCCTGCTGGCCGCCCTGCAGGTTCTGGCGGTGATGGTTGGCTCGGACAAGCCGCTCAGCGCCCTGGCCCGCCAGTTCGAGCCGGTGCCGCAACGTCTGGAAAATGTGCGTCATGCCGGCGGCAGACCGCTGGAATCGGACTCCGTCAAGGCCGCCATCCGGGACGCCCAGGACCGCCTGGGCAGTCAGGGCCGGGTCGTGGTGCGCGCTTCGGGCACCGAGCCTTTGATCCGCATCATGGCCGAGGCCGACGACGAGCGTGCGGTCGGCCAGGTCATCCGCGATATCGCCTCGGCCGTAAAAAAGGCGGCAATGTAGCTTAGCTGTTACAATCTTCTGGAACTCTTTACGTCTCTGTGACATTGTTGAAACAAGTCGCGACAAGCGATCGCGACAGCAATGCACTGGGAGCCAGGACATGCGTAGCGTATCGGACTTCATCGCCTCGACCGGTCACGGGAGCGAGCCCAAGCCTGTCGGCCCTATCGCCTGCACCGTTTTCATGCTCGCCCTGGTCGTCACCATGGGCGGCGCGGCCTATTTCATCGGCTCGGCCCTCGCCGAAAAGCCGCCGGTCGCCTACGAGACCGCCTTCGCCGTCGACTAGGTCAGATTTCCTGGTTGTAGGCGCCGACCTCGGGCCGCTTGGCCAGCCGGGGCTTCACCTCGCCGTGGAACAGGGCGCGCATGTCGTCTTCGGAGCGGGTGCTTTCGACCACGACAACCAGTTCAGGCTTGTTGGACGAAGCGCGCACCAGCACCCATGAGCCGTCTTCCAGCGCCACGCGCACACCATTGACGGTGATCACTTCGGCAATCGCCCGCCCGCCGATCTTGCCGCCGGCGGCGGCCAGAGCCTGATAGTCGGCGACGATGGCGTCGACCACGCCGTATTTGGTCTCATCGGCGCAATGCGGGCTCATGGTCAGGGAAGTGTAGGCGACCGGCAGCGCCTTGCGCAGATCGGACAGCTTTTTGTCCGGATTGCGATCCAGCATGGCCAGAACCGCCGCCGCGGCGGTCAGGCCGCAGTCATAGCCGCGGCCCAGCGGCCCGTTCAGGAAGAAGTGGCCCGATTTTTCGAAACCAGCCAGGGCGCCCAACTCGGCGCTCTTGCGCTTGATATAGCTGTGACCGGTCTTCCAATAGACGGTCGTGCAGCCGTTGGCGGCCAGCACCGGGTCGGTGGCGTAAAGGCCCGTGGACTTCACATCGACCACGAAGGTTGAACCCGGGTGCAGCGGCGCCAAATCGCGGGCCAGCATCAGGCCGATCTTGTCGGCGAAGATCTCCTCGCCTTCATCGTCCACCACACCGCAACGGTCGCCGTCGCCGTCAAAGCCGAATGCGATATCGGCTTCAAACCGGTGCACATGATTGGCCATGGCGTGCAGCATGACGCTGTCTTCGGGATTGGGATTGTATCGGGGGAAATTATAGTCGAGGTCGCAGTCCATCTCGACCACCACCGCGCAGCCCATCCGCCGCAGGGCCTGAGGCGCAAAGGCGCCGGCCGTGCCGTTGCCGCAGGCGGCGATCACCTTGAGCGGACGGCGCACGAACACCCGGCTGGCCACGTCGGCGATATAGCGGTCAGCCATGCCTTCAACCCGGGTAATCCTGCCGCCGGGCCTGGGCTTGAAGCGCCCCTCCAGCACGATGTCCTTCAGCGCGCCCATCTCGTCGGGACCAAAGGTCAACGGCCGCTGGGCGCCCATCTTCACCCCCGTCCAGCCGTTTTCGTTGTGGCTGGCGGTGACCATGGCCACGCACGGCGCATCCAGGTCGAACTGGGCGAAATAGGCGGTGGGCGACAGAGCCAGGCCGATGTCCAGCACCTCGCAACCGGCTTCGATGAGCCCCAGCATGAGCGCCTGTTTGATCGACAGAGAATAGGACCGGTAGTCGTGGCCGACCACGATCTTCGAATGACCCAGTTCATGGATGTAGGTCCCCAGGCCCAGGCCCAAAGCTTGAATGCCCAGCAGATTGATCTCGGGCCCAAACAGCCAGCGCGCGTCGTATTCGCGAAAGCCGTTGGCCTTGACGAGGGGCTCGTCCTCATAGGCCGCGGTGTTGGCGACAAGATCGGCGCGGGGCGCTTTGAAGGTCATACAAACTCCGTGGTGTCAGACTGATCCGTCAGGACGGGGTCGTTACATTACGCCGGCGCGCAGCAGATCGTGCACATGCAAGATCCCGACCGGCTTTCCGGCTTCGACCACGAACAGAACGGTGGTGGCCGGCGGGGTTTCGGTCATCATCCGCAAGGCCTCGCTGGCCATCAGACCCGGCGCAACGGTCTTGGGATCGTGGGTCATGAACTCCCCGGCGGCGTGGCTCAACAACCCGTCAATCTTGCGGCGCAAATCGCCGTCGGTGATCACCCCCAGCAGCCGTCCGTCCGGCGCGGTGACGCCGACACAGCCGAAGCGCTTTTCCGTCATGACCAGCAGGGCCTGCGCCATGGGCGTATCCGGTCCGACCAGCGGCAGTTCGCCGCCGGTGTGCATCAGGTCAGCGGCGGTGCGCAGCATGGCGCCCAGCTTGCCGCCCGGATGAAAGACGCGGAAGTCGCCCGGCGTAAAGCCGCGCCGCTCCAGCAAAGCGACGGCCAGGGCGTCGCCCAAAGCCATCTGCAAGGTGGTCGAGGTGGTCGGCGCATTGACTTCCGCCGTCGCTTCGGGCGCGTCAGGCAGCAACAGCACGATGTCGGCCGCCTTCGCCAGGGCGCTGTCCGCCGCGGCGGTGATGGCGATAAGGAAGATTGAAAAGCGTTTCAGATAGGCTGTCACGTCGGCCAGTTCTGACTGCTCTCCGGACTTAGACAGGGCCAAGACTACGTCGCCCGGCCCGATCATGCCAAGGTCGCCGTGACGGGCTTCGGCGGCATGAACAAACATCGCCGGCGAGCCGGTGGACGCCAGGGTGGCGGCGATCTTGCGGGCCACATGCCCCGACTTGCCGATTCCCGTCAGAATGATCCGTCCCTGGGCGGCGAAAAGGCGCTCGACAGCCGCGGCGAAAGGTTCGCCCAACGACACCGACAGAGCCTCAAGCGAGCGCGCCTCGGTCTGCAGCACCCGCCGGCCGGTCGCGATGACGTCGGATGCGGTCAAAACGGACTGGGTCCGGGCCAGGACATGGACAAAATGATCATGCCGGCCGCGGCCAGAATCGCCATGGGGTAGAATATTCGGTCAGACATGGCGGGGTTATATCACGCGTCCTCCGGACCGCCAGCGCCGCAGCTGTGATGAGGCCACCCCATGCCCCGCCCCGGAAATGGCCGCAGAGGCTTGTCCGGCCTTGCAGTGCGAATTTGGCGCCTTGCGACAATTTGTCAGATAAAACTCGTTAACTTAAATGTCACAGGTCGGCAGGAATCCGACCACGGCTTGGTTGACCGGCCTAGGCGCCCCCTCTACGCAAGAGGCTGACGTTATTGTCGAAGTTGGGGAAAACCATGAAAACCATTCTCTTGGGCGCCGCCGCCCTGGCCGCCATCTCGCTGGCCAGCGCCGCCAACGCTCAGACTTTCAGCACCGGCTATGTCGGCGGCAGCTACACCACCGTCAACACGGGCGACTCCAAGGCTCACACGAACGACGCCCAGATCTTCGCGGTTCGCGGCGTGGCTTCGTTCGAACTGGCCAAGAACCTGGAAACCCAGCTTGACGGCGACGTCGCGGCGGTGGATTTCGGCATTCCGGCCTACAGCAACGTGACGACCTGGGGCCCGACGGCCCACGTCTTCCTCGACAAGGACGGCAACAAGATCGGCGCCTTCGTCGGCTATGAAGACGCCGGCAATGACAGCGTCACCGCCTATGGCCTGGAAGCTCGCATGGCCTCCGGCCCCTTCACGTTCGGCGCCACCGCCGGCTTCGGCTCGCTGAATGCACCGGGCACGACCTACAACAACGACCTGCGGACCTACCGCGGTCAGGTCAGCTATTTCGTCAACGAAAACCTCCGCATCGACGTCTCGGGCGACAGCTTTCGTGTTTCGAACAACAACCGCTTCTCCAAGGGCAGCCTGACGGTGTTCGGCATCGGCGGCGAGTTCCAGCCGATGGGCTTCCCGGTCTCCCTGACCGCGGGCGTTGAACAGTCGAGCGTCAGCGGCCACACCTACGACGCCTATACGGTCGGCGTGCGCAAGTCGTTCGGCGGCACCCTGAAGGATCGCGATCGCAAGAGCTCGCCGTTCGACAGCGTTGCGCAAAACTACGGCGGCGCGCTTGGGCTGCTCGAGACCTCGCTCGATGGCGCCAGCTACCGCGCGCAGCACTGCGTGACCACGGTCCAAAGCTGCGCTAATTGATCTAAATGACGCCCGAAGGGGCGCATTGTCGACCTGATGTGTGCTCCCGGCGCTACGCCGCCGGGAGCATTTGTCTTGTTCACCCGGTTTTAAGGCAGCGACTGATTGACGCACGCTCGTGATTGTCCCAATTAATTGGGCAGGTCTATCGAGCCGAGACAATCGTGTCTCTATCTTGGGAACAATCGGGGCATTGCCATGAAAAAAATAACTTACGGCGCGGCGGCCGCCATGTCCGTCCTGCTGGTCTCTGGCGCCGCTGGCGCGCAAACCTTCAGCACCGGCTACGTCGGCGGCAGCTACACCAACATCAATACCGGCGACAGCAACGCCCACACCAGCGACGCGCAGATTTTCGCGGTCCGGGGCGTGGCGTCTTTTGAACTGGCCAAAAACCTCGAAACCCAGCTGGACGCTGACGCGGCCCAGGTGGATCTCGGACTGCCCAATTATAGCAACACCTCCGTGTGGGGCCCGACGGCTCACGTCTTCCTCGACAAGGACGGCAACAAGATCGGCATGTTCGTGGGCTATGAGGACGCGGGCCGTGACAGTGTCACCGCCTACGGCCTTGAAGGGCGCATGGCGTCCGGTCCATTCACCTTTGGCGCGACGGCCGGCTTCGGCTCGCTGAACACCCCGGGGACCAGCTACAATGAGGATCTGCGGTCCTACCGCGGCCAGGTCAGCTATTTCGTCAACGACAACGTTCGCCTCGATGTGACCGCGGACAGTTTCCGGGCTTCGAACAGCCATCCGTTCCAGAAGACCAGCGTCACGGTGTTCGGCATTGGCGGCGAGTTCCAGCCCATGAACATGCCGGTTTCATTTGTCGTCGGCGTTCAGCAATCCAGCCAGGGGGGCAACACCTACGATGCCTACACCGTGGGCGTGCGCAGGTCGTTTGGCGGCACTCTGAAGGATCGCGATCGCAAGAGCTCGCCATTCGACGGCCTTGGTGAAATTTACGGCGGCGCGATCGGCTTGCTGGACCTGGCCTACGACGGCTCCTCCTACCGCGCTCCGCATTGCCCGGCCGCCAACAATTCCTGCGACTAGTACTGGGAATTCTTGCCTCGGGACGTTTCGTCGTCTCCGAGTTCAAAGATCAGAGCGCTCCTGGCGAGACCTCGCCAGGAGCGTTTTTATTGACCAACGATAACTGTGGCGGATTGACGCAGCCTCATGGTTGCAGCAAACTAAATCTAACGGCTGTTCACTTAGGACAATTCCGTCCGATCGGGGCTGACAGCCATTCGGGGGTTTCCATGAAGAAGATCCTATTCGGCGGCGCGGCCGTCCTGTCCGTCATGCTGTTGGCCAGCGCGGCCGGCGCACAGCAGGTCACTACCGGCTATGTCGGCGCGACCTATACAGACGTCCAGTACAGCGGCGGCAGCGCCAACATCTATGCGGCGCGGGCGGTCGGCTCTTTCAATGTCGCGAAAAACACCGAACTCCAGCTCGATGGCGATGTGGCTTCAGTCGATACCGGAATCGCCGGCCTGGGCAGCCAGACCGTATGGGGCCCCACGGCCCACCTGTTCCTGGACAATGGCGGATTCAAGGGCGGCGCCTTCGTCGCCTATGAGGACTTTAAGGGCGCCAACTTGACCGGCTATGGCCTCGAGACCCGTTTCGCCGCCAGCGACAATGTCTCGCTGGGCCTGATCGGCGGCCTTGGCACGATCAGTGTCAGCGGCGCCAAGGGCAGCGTCGATGCCACCACCCTGCGCGGCGAAGGCAGTTATTTCGCCAATGACAACCTGCGGTTCGACGCCTCCATCGCGTCCTTCAAGCTCAACCCGCCCGGAGCCGGCGCTTCGATTACCTTCACGACCTATGGCCTGGGCGGCGAATGGCAGATGGCGAAATCGCCCGTGTCGTTCGTCGCGGGCTGGGAGCACGCGACCACGTCGGGCTCCAGCTCCAACTCCTATTCGGTCGGGGTCCGCCGCACCTTCGGCGGCAGTCTGAAAATGCGCGACCGGACAAGCTCGCCGTTCAACGGCGGCTCGACCAACTATGGCGGCTCCCTGGGAACCCTGTTCGGGTCTCTCCTGGGGTCGATCATCGATCAGTGCGAGCTGCAGGCGACGGTCTGCAACAACGGCGGGTAAATCGGAACCTGCCGCCGATTGACGCGGAAGGTTCCAGGACTTAGGCGCTCCCGGTGTTTCGACGCCGGGAGCGTTTTTGTATGCCGACCCTCGTTCTTCTCCGTCACGGCCAAAGCCAGTGGAATCTGGAAAACCGTTTCACCGGCTGGGTGGACGTTGATCTGACGCCAGAAGGCCAGGCCCAGGCCAGGCGAGCCGGAGAACTGATCGCCCAGGCGGGCGTGCGCTTTGACGGCGCCTACACGTCGGTGCTGACGCGGGCGATCCGCACCTGCGCCCTGGCCCTTGCCGCGGCTGGTCAGCAGGCCGTTCCCGTGATTCAGGACTGGCGGCTGAATGAGCGCCACTACGGCGCCCTCACCGGCCTCAACAAGGCCGAAACCGCGGAAAAGCACGGCGAGGAACAGGTCAGGATCTGGCGGCGCTCCTACGATGTGCCGCCGCCGCCGCTGGCGCCAGGCGGGACCTACGATTTTGCGTCCGATCCGCGTTATGGCGGTGCGGTTTTGCCGGCGACCGAGAGCCTGAAGACAACGCTCGACCGCGTCCTGCCCTACTGGACCGCGCAAATCGAACCGAAACTGGCGGCGGGCCAGAACCTGCTGATTGCCGCTCACGGCAACAGCCTGCGGGCCATCGTAAAGCACCTGTTCCACGTCGCCGACAACGCCATCGTCGAGGTCGAGATTCCGACCGGAAACCCCTTGCTGATCGAGCTGGACGCCAAACTGAAGCCGCTCAGCGCGCGTTACTTGGACCAGGACCGCGCCCAGCCCTTGCCGCCGGTAGCCTAAAGGCTGGCCAGCGCCTATCGTGCCCGTCCGATGACGGCCGCCACTGAACATGCGCGCTTCATGCGCCGCGCTATCGCCCTGGCCGCGCCACGCGTCGGCGTGACGGGCGACAATCCGGCGGTCGGCTGCGTTATCGTCAGCGGCGGCGTTCTCGTCGGGGAGGCTGCAACCGGCGAAGGCGGCCGGCCCCATGCCGAAGAGCAGGCGCTGGACCAGGCCGGGAGCAAGGCTCGCGGCGCTCTGGTCTATGTGACCCTGGAGCCCTGTGGCGAGCGCACGAGCGGCGCGGCGTCCTGCGCCCTGCGCCTGTTGCAGGCCGGGGTCGCCGAGGTGTTTATCGCCTGTTCGGACGCATCGCCCTTCGCCTCGGGCCGCGGAACCGCGCGGTTGCTCGGCGGCGGCGTCGCCGTCAGCCGCGGGCTGCTGGAGGACGAGGCCGCGCCCCTCTACGCGGCTTACGCGCATGGCTCTGAGATTGTTCCGGAAAGGCGGGATTAACCTCGCTCAGTCTAGGGTGGGGGCCAACCAGCCGGAGCCCGGATTTCCGACCCCATGCCGATCGCCCCCACCACCGGCGCCGTTCGCCGCATCACCCAGAAGGAGGCCGAGGCGATCTGCGACCGGCACGACCGTCTGTGGGCGGCCAAGCCGGGCGGGGCGCGGGCGGTGTTCGCCTGGATGGATCTGACCGGCCTGTCATTCCGCGGGCGCAATCTGAATGACGCGGACTTCACCGGCGCGATCCTGGACGGGGCCAAGTTCTGCAAGGCTCGGCTCGATCATGCGCTGTTTTTCGGGGCCGACGCCCAGAACACCGACTTCACCGACGCCAGTTTGCGCCGGGCCGACCTGCGTGGCGCCTGCTTGCGGGGCGCGGACCTGACCGGCGCTGACATGTTCGAGGCCGACCTGCGAGAAGGCGTCATCGCCGCCGCAGACCGTCAGCGAGGCATCCGGGTGCTGGAGCACACCAAGCGGGCCAGCGAGGCCCAGGGCGCGACCATGGCCGGCGCCAATCTGGAACGCAGCAAGATGTCCGGGGTCATCGCCATCCGCTGCGATTTCACCGACGCGGTGTTGAAGGACGCCAATCTGGTTCGCGCCAATCTGAAGCAGGCGACTTTCCACGGGGCCAATCTGGCCGGCGCGGATCTGACCGGCTCGGACCTGGCCGGCGCCGATCTGCGCGACGCCATTCTGGTTGGCGCCAAGACTTATGCGGCCAACATGTTCGACGCCAACATGACCGGCGCCCTGACCGACAAGCTGGCCGGCAAGGACCTGAGCGAACTGCCCTATGAGGCAATGATCCACGACCACGCCCTGTGGTGCGAAACCCTTGGCGCCGAAGGCGCGCCCTCGACCTTTGATGAAGCCGACCTGCGGCTGCTGAAGTCCCTCAAGGGCTTCAACCTGACCGCCCTGTCGGCCAAGGGGGCGGTGTTCTATGGCCTGAACATGGAAGGCGTGCAGTTGCAGGGCGCACATCTGGAAGGCGCCGATTTCAGGGCCTGCAACTTGCGCCGGGCCGATCTGCGCGGCGCCCGGCTGACCGGCGCGCGGCTATCGGGCGCGGACCTGCGCGACGCCCAGATGGGTCCTCTGCTGATCGCCCAGGACCGGCTGCTGCCTTGCGACATGACCCGGGCGATCCTGAAGGGCGTTGACTTCACCGGGGCGGACCTGCGTCACGCGATCCTGCTGTCCGCCGACCTGACCCGTTCGAAATTTGCCGGCGCGCTGATGAAGGACGCCGATCTGACCGCCGCCTATCGCGATGGCGCCACCGGACTTGAGGAACATAATTAGATGGCCGATCTTGCTCCCGCTTCCCAGCGCGCGACGCCGCGTCAGATTTCGCAGGGCGAGCTCAATCTGATGATCGACTCCCATGAGAAGTTCATCGAGGGCCGGCCCGGCGGCAAACGCCTGAACATGCGTTTCTCAAACCTGAACGGCCTCAATCTGGCCGACCGCAATCTGTCGGACGCCGACCTGTCCAGCTGCACCCTGACCGGCGCGGTGCTGGCGCGGGCGCGGCTGGACCGGGCCAATCTGTTCGGCTCGGATCTGCGCCAGGCGGACCTGCGCTTTGCGAGCCTGACCCGCGCTGATCTGCGCGGCGCTTCGTTCCGCGGCGCAAACCTGTCCCAGGCCGACCTGGCCGATGCCGACCTGCGCGAAGGCGCCGTCGGCGTCGCTGACCGTCAGCGGGGCATTTCCCTGCTCAGCCACGACATGCAGCCGGGCGTGCTGGACAACGCCATCCTGAAGGGCGCCAGGCTGGACGGCACCCAGATGACCAACGCCTCGGCCTTCTCGGCCGACTTCACCGACTGCTCCATGAAGGGCGCCAACCTGGCCGGCGCCAATCTGAAGGACGCCAATCTGTCCGGCGCGATCCTGGAGGGTGCGGACGTGGCAGGCGCCAACCTGTCGGGCGCCAAGTTCAAGGGCGCGGTGCTGGGCAACGTCGATGTGCAGCGGGCCAAGACCACCGAAGGCATGGACCTGTCAGGCGTGCTGCGCGATCCGTCGGAAGAATCGATCCGAATGGTCGACACCCTGATTGAGCGGGCCCGCTCTAACCAGGCCTGGCGCAAGACCGGCGGCAGGGAAGGCAAACCCGCCCAGTTCGACGGCGCCGACCTGCGCCCCGTCGGCTACAGCCTGTCGGGCATGAAACTGACCGCCATGAGCGCCAAGGGCGCCTGCCTGGTGGGCCTGGACCTGTCCAAGTGCGAACTGCAGGGCGCCAATTTCGAAGGCGCGGACATGCGGGGTGTGAACCTGACCGGCGCCGACCTTCGCGGCGCGCGGCTGATCGGGGCCAATCTGACCAAGGCCGACCTGACCGACGCCGTCCTGTCGCCCCTGCCGATCAGCGCCGATCGCGAAACGCCGGCCAATCTGACCGGCGCCTGTCTTCGCTATTCGACGGCAATCCGATGCGACCTGACGGCGGCCGTGCTGGCCAATGCCGAAATGCGCGGCGCCGACCTGACCGGGGCCAATTTGAGCCGCGTCAGCAAGGTTGATGTCGATCTGTCCCAGGCCAGGGGGCTGGTGGCCTACGTCTAATATCAGCCGTCACCCTCGGGTTCGACATGGCCGAATCCCGAGGATGACGGTGATTATCAGGCGGCTTTTGCTTTCCTGGCGATGCGAGGCGTTTCGGCCGGCGCTGCGCCGATGGGAATGGTCCGGGCCTTAAGCTGCTCGGGCACCTCGCGCTTGAGGGCGATGGTGAGCAGGCCGGCGTTCAGGTCGGCGTTTTCCACAAACACGTGGTCGGCCAGCTGGAAGCGGCGCTCGAAATTGCGCTCGGCCAGGCCGCGATGCAGGAATCGGCGCGGGTCTTCGCCTTCAGTGGCGGCCCTGCGGCCCTGGACGGTCAGGACGCCTTCCTTGACCTCGACGTTCAGTTCCTCGGGCTTGAAGCCGGCGACGGCGATCTCGACGCGATAGGCGTTCTCGCCGGTGCGTTCGATGTTGTAGGGCGGATAGCCGGTCGAGCCGCCTTCACTGGCGGCGGCGTCCAGCAGGGCGAACAGGCGGTCAAAGCCGACGGCGCTGCGGTAAAGGGGGGTGTAATCGATCGTACGCATGGGAAGACATCCTTCTTCGAAAGCAAGGTTGCGATTGCAAAGGCCCGGTTATCCAGCGCCTTCCCCCTTGAAGTAGGAGCGCGGTCGCGGGTTTCAAGTCGGCCCGCGCTCAAGCAGCGAGGCGAGGCCTAGCGTTAGCGCGACAAGCCCGCGCTCAAGCAGCGAGGCAAAGCCGAGCGTTAGCGCAACAGGACTGCCCCGCCTTTGACCGGCCACAAAATGCGGGATAACCGCAAGGCATGCGGATCGACCGACGAATATTGCTGACCGGCGGCGCGGCGATGGCGCTGGCGGGCTGCAAGAAGCCTGAGCCGAAATCCGCGGCTCCCAAAGGGCCCGAGCAAATCCTCGACCGGGTGCTGGCGGGCGACTGGCGCAGTGACGCCGACCGCAGCCGTGACGCCTGGCGCAATCCCGCCCAGACCCTGGCCTTCTGGGGCCTTAAGCCGGCCATGACCGTGGTCGAGCTGTGGCCCGGGGTGGGCTGGTACACCGACATCCTGGCCCCCTATCTGGAACAGACCGGCGGCAAGCTCTACGCCGCCACTCAGCCGGCCAACGAGCCCGGGCCGGCCACCGAACAGATGGTCGCCGACTACAAGCGCAAGATCCATTCTCGCCGGCGGCTCTACGGCGAGGTGGTGTTCACCGAATTTGGCCGCAACACCGGCGCGGTCTGCCCACCCGGGACCGCGGACATGGTCCTGTTCCTGCGCAATCTGCACAACTGGATCGCCGGCCAGATCGCCGAAAAGGCCTTCGCCGACGCCTTCGCCGCCCTCAAACCTGGCGGCGTGCTGGGGATCGAGGAACACCGCGCCGATCCGGCCGCCGTGCAGGACGTGCTGGCGGTTAACGGTTACGTCCAGGAAAGTTTCGTCAAGCAGCTGGCCTCGGAGGCCGGCTTCCAGTTCGCCGATTCCAGCGAGGTCAACGCCAACCCTCTCGACACCAAGGACCACCCATTTGGCGTCTGGACCCTGCCGCCGACCCGCCTGTCGGCGCCGCGCGGCAAGCCGGCCGATCCGACCTTCGATCACACCAAGTACGATGCGATCGGCGAGAGCGACCGGATGACCCTGCGGTTTGTGAAGCCCGCCACGCCCAAGGCTCCCTGATCCAATTAATCCTTTCGAGCGTATAGCCGGCAAGCGTCGACTACGGCGCGGCCCCCACCCAGGAACGCTCATGAAACGCCTGTTGTCCGCGATCCTCGCGCTGACCGCTCTGCCCGCTTCAGCCTTCGCCTCCATGAAGGTCGGCGATGCGGCGCCCGCCTTTCACACCCAGGCGTCTCTGGCGGGCAAACCCTACGCCTTCGACCTCGACGCCGCACTGCGAAACGGACCGGTGGTTCTGTACTTCTTCCCTGCCGCCTTCACCTCCGGCTGCACCCTTGAGGCCCATGCCTTCGCCGAGGCCAGCGACGCCTTCAGGGCCCAAGGCGCCACCCTGATCGGGGTAACCGCCGGCAACATCGATCGTGTCCAGGAATTTTCGGTCAGTGAATGCCGTAACAAGTTCGCCGTCGCCGCCGATCCCGGCGCGAAGATCACCAGGGCCTACAAGGCCGCCCTAGGCCCAACCTCGATGTCGAACCGCACCTCCTATGTGATCACGCCCGACCACAGGATCGCCTATGTCTACAGCGCGCTCAGTCCGGACAATCACGTGAAGAACACCCTGGACGCCGTGAAAGCCTGGCGGCAGGCGCACAAATGAACCTGGCCTCGATCCTGGGTCTTGCGCTGGCGGTGTTCGGCGGCAGCGCTGACTCCTCCACCGAGCAACCGGTCTATTCCGTCGTGGAAAAGACCGGCGCCATCGAATTTCGCGCCTATGGCCCGCGACTGGCGGCGGAAGTGACCGTCGCCGGTGGCGAAGAGGCGGCGCGAAATGACGGCTTTCGCAAGATCGCCGGCTATATCTTCGGCGGCAACACGGCCAGGGCTCAGGTCGCGATGACCGCGCCGGTCGTCCAGGCCGGCGCCGCGCGATCCCAGCAGATCGCGATGACCGCCCCGGTCGTCCAGTCGTCCGACGCCGCTGGCGCCTGGACGATCCAGTTCATCATGCCGGCGAAATATACGCGCGCCAGCCTGCCCGCTCCGACCAGCCCGGAAATCCGCATTGTGGATGTTCCGGCCCAGACTTACGCCGTGCTGCGCTTTTCAGGCGCGCGCGATTCCGCGGCCATGGCGCGCCGAACCGCCGAACTCATCGCAGCCCTGAAAGGCGGGCCGTGGCGGATCAGCGGAGAGCCGATCGCCTGGTTCTACGATCCCCCGTGGACCCTTCCCGCATTTCGACGCAACGAAGTGGCGGTGGCCGTGGCGCGCGCGCCCTAGGGCCGCATCCCCACCATGCTGACGCCGGGCTTCAGCAACCGCTGCGCATCATTGGCGAAGGCGCAGAGCAGGGATCGCGTGTCTCGCGGGTCGATTATCTCTTCCACCAGGAAGGCGTCGGCCGAGCGGAACGGCGAGCGGACGTGTTCGGCGTGGCGGCGCAGTTCAGCCATCATGGCCTCCGGGTCGGCCGAGGCCTCCAGATCGCGCTTGTAGGCTGCTTCAAGCCCGCCTTCGATCGGCAGGCTTCCCCAGTCGCCGGACGGCCAGGCCCACCGCGGCTGGGCCCGCGAATGGTTGCGAACGGCGGCCCCGGCGATGCCGAAGGACTTGCGGATCATCACCGTCGCCCAGGGCACGGTTGCCTGGTAGACGGCCGATTGCGCCCGCACGCCGTGACGGATGGTGCCGGCCTTTTCCGCAGCCAGTCCCACCGCAAAGCCCGGGCAGTCGACCAGATGCACCACCGGCAGGTGGAAGGTCTGGGCGGTGTCACAAAACCGGATCAGCTTGTCCGAGCTTTCCGCCGTCCAGGCCCCGCCGGCGATGTAGGGATCGCCCCCCACCACCGCGACCGGCCAGCCGTCCAGACGGGCGAAACCGGTTATCACGGCGCGGCCCCACAGCTGCCCGATCTCGAAGAACGAGCCCTTATCGAAGATGGACTCGATGATCTTGCGCGACTTGTAGACTTGCTTGCGATCTTTCGGGATAGCCCCGATCAGCCACTCGTCGCGGCGGTTCGGGTCATCTTCCACCGGCCCGCGCGGCGGCAGCTCGTCCACCGAGGACGGCAGGTAGGACAGGAACTTGCGCGCCGCGTCAAAGGCGTCCTGCTCGGTGTCGACGGCGATGTCGCAAACCCCGTTGCGGCAATGGATTTCCCAGCCTCCCAGCTCTTCCTTGGTCAGGTCCTCGCCGATGGCTTTCACCACCGGAGGACCAGCCGCGAACACCTGGGAAAGTCCCTTGACCATGACCGCAAAGTGGCTGGCCGCCACCCGCGCCGCGCCCAGGCCCGCGCAAGGCCCCAGCGCCAGGGCCACCACCGGCACCGTCCACATATTGGCCACCGGCCATTGCCAGCCGCTCACTTCCGGCACGTGGGTCTTGGCCGAAGTGGTCAGGGTGCGGGTCGAGCCGCCGCCGCCGGTTCCGTCGATCAGCCGCACCATCGGAATACGCCATTCGTTGGCCCACTGTTCGGCCGCCACCATCTTGCGCCCGATCGAGGCATCCGCCGCCCCGCCGCGCACGGTGAAGTCATCGCCCAGGATGACCACGGGCCGTCCGTCGATCTGCGCCCGGCCGGTGACCATGTTGGCGGCGCGGAAGCTCTTCAGCTTGCCGTCCTCGCCGTATTCCGTCGCCGCGGCGATCTTGCCGGTTTCGTGCAGGGAGCCGGGATCGATCAGCGCCGCCACCCGCTCACGCACGGTCATCTTGCCCATGCGCTTCTGGTTCTCGACACGCTCAGCGCCGCCCATCTGTTCGGCCAGCGCCTCGCGGCGGTGCAGTTCTTCGACTTCGGCTTCCCAGGACATCAACGCTACCTCTGCAGTTTAAGCCAATTTACATTCCGCGGGCGGGCGGCCAAGCTCAAGAGTGTGACCGATCCCGCCCCCCTTCTCGCTATCCCGGAATTGCCCATACCGAAAGGCGGCGCCGCTGAATGGTTTGAGGGCGAAAAGGGCGCCCGGCTGCGCGCGGCGCTCTATCCAG
>CAZJBC010000006.1:0-22128 GCA_964543805.1 uncultured Brevundimonas sp. | reverse complement strand
ACATCTGGATTTCGTCGACCACCAGCAGGATGCCGTGCTGGTCGAGAACCTTCTTCAGTTCGATGAAGAAGTTAGGCGGCGGGATGACATAGCCGCCGGTGCCCTGGATCGGCTCGACATAGAACGCGGCGTATTCGGCCTGGCCGGCCTTGGGATCCCACACGCCATTGTATTCGGTCTCGAACAGGCGGGCGAATTTCTGAACGCAGGCGTGGCCGTATTCTTCCTTGCTCATCCCCTTGGGGCCGCGGAAATGGTAGGGAAACTCGATGAACTGCGCCCGGTCGCCGAAGTGGCCGAAGCGGCGGCGATAGCGGTAGGACGAGGTGATCGCCGAGGCGCCCAGGGTGCGGCCGTGGTAGCCGCCCTCGAAGGCGAACATCAGGTTCTTGCCGCGGGCGTTGCGGACGATCTTGAGCGAATCTTCAACCGCCTGGGCGCCGCCGACGTTGAAGTGAACGCGGCCGGCATGGCCGAACTTGGCTTGCGCGTCGCGGGCGATCATTGCCGCCAGCTCGATCTTCTCGCGGTGCAGGTACTGCGAGGCGACCTGAGGCAGGCGGTCGATTTGCCGTTTCAGCACGTCCGACAGGCGCTGGTTGCGGTAGCCGAAATTGACCGCCGAGTACCACATCTGCAGGTCCAGAAATTCGCGGCCCTCGGCGTCGTACATGAACGAGCCGTCGCAGGTCTCGAAGATCTTGGGGTTGGGCAGATAGTGGACCGTGTCTCCGAACGAGCAGTACTGCTCTTCCATGCGGCGAAGCTGGGCCTCGGTCAGAACCTCGGACTCGATATTGTCGAACATGGGCTGATCACACTCTCTCGCGGGTCAGGTCAGCGTCGCGGGCCAGGATGGGCGTGAGGGCCCGGGCGACGTCATCAAAGGCCTCGAAGGGTTGAAAGGCAATGCCGCTGGCGCGGCAGTGGTCGGCGAGGGCGCCCTTGGCGAACACCAGGTCGGCCTGGCCGGCGGCGCAGAAATCTGAACGCCCGTCGCCTATATAGATGACCGGCCCGTCCGGGCCGGTGGAAAGCGTCGCACATTTGCAGACGCCGCTGGCCGCCGTGCAGGGCGCCTGTGACCAGGGCTGTTCCAGGGACCAGGCGCCGTGATCGTCCAGCACCAGGCGGTTGGCGACCAGGGGCAGATAATTCAGGCGCTCGCGCCCCAGGATGCGCCGGATGAAGTAGTCCACGCCGTCGCTGACCACCAACAGCGGAATGCGCCTGGCGTCGCACAGATCGACAAAGGGCGCGAAGGTGGGATCAAGCTCGACCTCGTCAAGCACCGAATCCAGGCGGTCGACGGAAGCCTCGATCATGGCGATCTGCTGGCGCATGCACTGGGCGGCGGTGATATCGCCGCTCAGCCAGGCCGCTTCGACGGCTTCCCAGGCCGGAGGCGCAAGGCGGCTCAGGACATAATCGAGGCTGTCTCGACGGGTGATCGTCCCGTCGAAGTCACAAACCACACGCATAGGTCCGCCACTCTCCGCGCCCCGCCCTGGTTGAAAGACGACGCCGACACGCCGACGCCTCAAAATAAACCTGGCTCGAGGGACAAAAACCTGCCCGACGCCGGTCAGGAAATGGCCCGGCATGAAGCCCTTATAGTCACAGGTTCAAGGAACCTCACCAGTGATTGAGGCGAAACGGCCTCCGTGGCGTCTTAACCCTGGAGGCGGGCCATTGATTTTAAGGGATGCAATCGCATGCAAAGGCGCCAGTCGCCCAACGCTCTCGCCGCCGATGAGCCCGGCCACGCTCCGGGAGTCGAACGATGAGACGCGAATATTCTGACCCGCCCGCGGTTGAAAAGGCTATAGCTGAGGCAATATTGCCAGCTACAAGGCTGGCGCCCAACGCCTCCCTGATCTCGACCGCAGGATCCGCCATGACTGTCACTGAAGACCAGCTTCTCGACCTCATCGCGGACGAATCCGTCATCGATCGCGTCAAGTTGACGCGCGCCTCGAGCCTGGAGGATCTGGGCGTGACCTCGCTGGACGTGATCAGCGTTCTGTTTGAGGTGGAGAGCCGCTACGGCGTGGTGATTTCCGAGGGCGACATGCCCCAGGACATGAAGACCCTGGGCGAGCTGTCTGACTTCCTGCTGGCGCGCATCAACGAGCCCAAAGCTTGAGGCAGGGCCCCTCCGGCGCACCGATTGTTATTACCGGGCTGGGCGCGATCTCCGGCCTTGGACACACGGCGGCGGAAAACTGGCAGGCGGCCAGGGACGGCCGCAGCGCCATCGCCATCCACACCATCGACGCCGGGCCCAATGGACCGCCGCCCCAGACCCTGCCGCTGGCCAAACTGGCGCCGGGTTATGAGGCCCCCATGGAGGCGCGCCTGGGCCGGAGGATCTCGGGTCAGCTTGATCCCTTCGCCCTGATCGCGCTCAGCGCCGCCTTTGAGGCTGTCGACCAGGCCGGCCTGCTGGACTCGCCGGCCCTGGGTGATCGCACCGCTGTCGTCCTTGGCCACGGCCTGGGTGGAATGGCGACGCTGGAAAAGGGCTATGAGCGTTTCTTCGGCCTGAAGGCGCAGCGCGCCCACCCCATGACGGTGCCCCGCGCCATGGTCTCGGCCGCGGTCAGTGCGGTGTCCATGGGCATGGGCGTGCGCGGGCCGGTGTTCGCCACGTCCAGCGCCTGCGCCTCCTCGGCCCACGCCATGGTCCAGGGCGCGGCGATGATCTCGTCGGGACTGGTCGACGTCGCCATCGTCGGCGGCAGCGAGGCCATTGCAACCCCGGCCTCCCTGCGGGCCTGGGATGGCCTGCAGGCGCTGGCGGCAGAGACCTGCCGGCCGTTTTCCAAAGGCCGCGACGGTCTGGTGATGGGTGAGGGCGGCGCCGTGATGGTGCTGGAATCGCTTGATCATGCGACCGCCCGGGGCGCGCCCATCCTGGGCGTCTATCTGGGCGCCGGCCTGACCTCGGACGCCTTCCACATCACCCAGCCGTCGCCGGAAGGCATGAGCGGCGCCATCGGCCGCGCCTGCGCGGCCGGCGGCCTGCTGGACGAGGACGAAGTGCTGATTTCAACCCACGGCACCGGCACCGAACTGAACGACCTGAACGAGGCCGCCGCGTTAAGGTCCGTATTCGGCGAGGCGATCGGCGCCCATCCGGTGATCGCCACCAAGAGCGGCCACGGGCACCTGATCGGCGGCTCGGCGGCCCTGCAGGCGGTGATCACCCTGCAGGCCCTGAACGATGGCCTGGCGCCGCCCATCCTGAACTATCTCGAGGAAGATCCCGACTGCCGGCTGAACCTGGTGCTGGGTCAGGCGCGACCGATCAAGGCGTCGAAAGCCCTGCTCAACACCTTTGCGTTCGGCGGACTGAATGTCGCCCTGGCGCTGGGTTCGCGCGCCAGCTTGGCCTAGGCGGAGGAGGGGCGATGCTGGTTGCGATCGTCATGGCCGCCGTCGCCGCCGCCGGATCCGCGCCGGCCAAGGCGCCGGCGATCGTCGGCCTGTGGCGCACGCCCGACGATGCGACGGTGAGGATCGATCAGTGTGGCGCGGCCTATTGCGGCTGGCTGGTCACCTCCGACGACATCGCCGCCAGTCCGGACCTGCGCGATGAAAACAACCCCGCGCCGGGCCTGCGGTCCCGGCCGCTGAAGGACCTGAAGATACTGTCCGATCTGGCGCTGAAAGGATCGTCCTGGGCCGGAACAATCTACGATCCCGACGACGGCAAGACCTATGGCGGGACGCTTGCGCCGTCCGGGGCCGATAGCCTGCGCCTGCGCGGCTGCGCGATCCCGCCGTTCTGCCGCACTGAGGTGTGGCGCCGCGTGCGTCCCTAAAGCTCGCCGCCGAAGAAATCGGCAGTCAAATCGGCCACCTGGTCGCGCTGCAGATCGACGTGGATCATGTGGTAGCAGTCATCCAGCAGGTGCAGCGAGGCGGGGCCGCCCAGAGAATCGCGCAGACGATAGGCGTTGCGCGGATTGCTCATGTCATCGTCGCGAGCGTGCAGGATCAGGCTGGGCTGGCGCACCTGCGGCGCCAGCCGGTCCATCTGGTCGCAAAAGCGGTGCATCTCGTACATCACGCCAAGCGGCAGGCGGTCGAGGGCCCCGGGGATCACCGACGAAGAATTTCGCGCCACGCGATCGCGCAACTGCTCATCCTTGATTCCGAAGGGATAGGGCTCCTTGAAGCCCAGATTGCGCAGGCCCGGCAGGTTGGCGAAGGGGCGCGCGAACGGCACGATGGCGCTGTACCAGCGCTTCATGTTCCAGCCGTCGTAGCGATAGGTCATGGAATAGACCGCCGCCGCCTTGACCTTGGGCTGCTCGGCCGCCAGGGCCAGACCCAGCCCGCCGCCGACGCACACGCCGGCGACACAGACCTCCTCGACGGTGGCGGCGAGTTCCTCGTATCCGCGGCGCACCGAGCCCAGCCAGTCGCGCCAGTCGCTTTTCAACAGCTGGTCATAGCCGCCGCAGTGGCCAGCCAGCTGCGGGGCCAGAACGCTGAATCCCTTGCGGTGAAGGCGTTTGGCCAGAAACTTCATTTCTCCCGGCGCGCCGGTAAGGCCGTGAATCAGCAGAACGCCCTTGCCGTTCACGCCCTTCAACCGGAAACTGTAGTCGTTCATAAAGCCTCATGACCGGGTTTAACGCCCCACAATAGCGTCAAGCCGCGGATGTGCATAACCCAAGTACAATGACGGCGCCGCGGGGCCTGCCCCTCAAGCCCTTCCGCTGGTCCGGTCAATTCGCCGCAGGCTCTATTTGAACAGATCGGGCGAGCCCTGGAAGGCGACGATCAGGCGGCCGAACAGAATGACCGAAAACCACAGGAACAGGGACAGGCCGGCGCAGATGCGGGCGGCTATGGGCGCGCTGTGTCCGGGCGGCGCGGCCGCCAGCCTGCGGTGTTCGGCGAAAGTGAACCACAGGGCGTTGAGGCCGGCGATCAGCACCAGGGTCATCTTGATGCGGAAGGCCGGGTTCTGCCAGTAACCGAAGGGATCAAAGCAGAAGAACACGATCCCGGTCGCCAGGTTCATGGCAAAACCGGTAATGGCCACCGGCAAGAGGGCCAGCACCGCCTTGATGGGCGTCTGTTTGCCCACGCCCAGCAGCCGCAGGTCGATGACCAGCATGGCCCCGAGCAGCAGGCACAGGCCTATGAAATGGATGACCAGGCCCGTTGTGAAGATCGGCGCGTATTCCCGCGTGACCTGGCCCAGCCAGCTGTCATGCGCCATCTGGAGAAAGCCGTGCATGATCATTTGGCGTTGAGGATCATGTAGTCCATCACGTAGGCGATCAGCCGGCCGAAGGTGATCGCGGCCAGCCACAGGATAATCGAGGCAAGAGCCAGCGCCTTCACGACGGGCGAGGCGACAATCGCCGTCTGTGCGTCGGCGCTGGCTCCGCCCCCGGCCTCTTCGACGCTGCCAATGGCGCGCCACAACAGCCAGGTCACCGCCCCCGCGGCCAGGATGCAGACCATCTTGGAAAGAAAGGGCCAGTTATCGACCAGTCGGTGAGCGGTGGAATTGAACAGCAGGACTCCGGAAACGAGGTTGAGGAAGAACCCCGCCCAGGCGAACGGCATGACCTTTCGGAAAAAACTGACCGGCACGCCTCGCGCCAGGCCCAGGACCCGCAGGTCGAACATCAGCAGCAGGCCCACGACTGCCGCCATGCCGATCGAATGGATCGACAGCATCATCGGATAGCCGACCTCGGACTGGGCCACCCACTGGCTAAGCGGCAGCTCCTCCAGCCAATCCAGAAACCCCAACGCAATCTCCCCAATAACCGTCTGCCGGCCCCGAGACCTATTTAGGCGCGACGGCGCCGGGGATGTCGTGGCCCTGCAGGTCCTTGGCGGCCTCAATGTTGCCGAGCGCGCCGAAGGCGAAGAAGCGCCCGTCCGGCAGAGTCAGCGCGCTCATCAATCCGCTGTGGGAGCCGTTGCGGGCCGGGCTGACGACAAACTTGTAGGTCTGGCCGACGATGAGCGAATCGCGGGCCGACAGGCCGGCGCGGCGCAGGGCGCCAGGCGCGCCGCTTTCAATCGACCAGGTGGTGAATTTGCCGTCCCGGCCGGCCACGTCGAAATAGATGTAGGTGTGCGGGTTGATGAGCTCGACCTTGGTCAGGACGCCGGTCATGGCGACGTTCTTGGTGACGTCGAACTGCGAATTGACCGCGTGGTGAGCGCCGGCCGGCAAGGCCGCGCATGCAAGGACAGCGGTCGCGGCGATGATCTTGAAAGTCTTCATGACGGTCTCCTTGGGAGGGGTTCAGCGGCCGGCGACGAGCGAGGCGGGTTTGGGGAAGACGGCGTAAGAAGCGACCCGGCCGTCATCGATCTTCAGGTCCAGGTGCGGCTTGCCGTCGATGGTTTCGGTCCAGCGGGTCGGGAACATCACCCCGTATTCGGCCAGGTCGCGATAGTCGGCGTAGGTGGTGACGATCGCCTTGCCCTCGACCGTCTGGGCGATCGTCTGGGGCCGGTAGTTCTCGTCCAGGGTGATGGTTGTGGCCACGCCTTCGATCGGAAAGGCGATGGTGATCTTTCCGGCCGGACCCGGGTCGGTGATCTTGACGGTTGCGGGGGTGGCGTCGAGCAAGGCGCGGGTCAGGCCGAAGGGCGTGCGCGACAGCGCCAGGCGGCGGCTGAAGGCCGAGTCGCTGGTGGCGCGGCCGTTGACGCCGGGCTCTTTCTCGTCCCAGGCGTCATTGCCGGACACCACGCGTACGGTGCGCACGCCCGTGGGACGGCCGGCGCGCTGGATATCCTCCCGCGCGGCCTTCAGGTGCAGGCTGAGGGTGTAGATGTATTTCGGGACGGTATAGGCGACCCCGCCTTCGGTCACCTTGCCCGAGCCGCGCAGCTGCAGGCGATTGAGGGTGTTGTTGGTCTCGCCCGGCCCCATCCCGCGGATGAATCCCATGGCGTCGGCGACGGTGCGGATGATGGCGGCGTCGCCCGTCGGGCGCGCCTTCAGAGCCGGCCGGCCGGCCTGGGGCGGCGCAGCGTCCTTGGCCGCCGCGGGCAGGGCGCCAAGAGCGAAGGCCGCCAGCGCGCCCAGTAAAATCCTGCGATCCATTCCCTTGTCTCCTGGCGCCGCCGCCGCTTTGAGGCCGGCGGTCTGTGATCTGTGGAAAGCCTTGCCGCGCCTACATTTCGCGCTGCTTGCCGACCTGGTCTTTCTGGTTGCGGTCCGAGCATGGCGGCGCCTCGGCCATCCGGTAGCCCGGCGTGGTGATCAGGCTGAGGACCTGGGGATCGCGCACCCACGGACGTTGCAGATATTCCGGATCCTCGACCGTGGAATTGTAGATCAGGCGGTCGCCCTCGCGTTTGAAGGTCTCGGTGACCTTCATGTCATAGCCGTGGACATAGCCCTGCGGGCCGAACCAGGTCTGGTCATTGAAGCCGATGGTCTCGACCACCAGGGTGTCGCCGTCCCAGTGCGCCACGGGCGAGCCCATCCAGGTGCCGTCGCGGTCGGGCTGCTCGGTGCGCGGGCCGATGGGGATGCTGCGGTAGTCGTTCCGCTGGAAGGTGATGGCGTAGAAAAAGTGTGCCTCGTCCGGCGTCAGGATGATGCGGCGGGGCACGCCGATGCGCGGCACGCTGGGCGGCATGCAGGAATTGAACGGATCCTGCTGATTGCCGTTGTAGTCCAGGTCCTCGACCTTGTCCCAATACTGCGGCTTGTAGAGTGGCAGGTTGTCGGTGCTGCGCCGTGCGATCACCCCGTCATTGGTCAGGTTCGAGATGTCACCGTTGCGCAATGACATGGGCGAGATGTAGTCGCCGTTGGCGTCGGGCTGCAGCGCCCCGGTGGCGAAGGCGCCGCCCCCGGCCGTTCCGGGCGGGCCCCAGTAGCCGCTCAGGTCCGGGTGACCGTCGGGCATTCTCGGCGTCGCCTGCGCGGCTCCCGCAGGCGCCGCCGGCCGTTGCGGCTGGGCGGAAACCTGCGAGCCGACCGCGGCCGACAGCAGGGCCACGCCCAGCGCCGCGCCGATCATTCTGGACTTTTGACTTGCCATAGGACCCCCCAATCCTGATCGGCGTCTTGGCGCGCCGGTCTCGCAGCCAGGAAACTGCAATCGATTTGCGTTTTCTGCAATCGATTTTTGTTTTACGGGGGGCGGGCTTGATATCGGCGGATTCAGCAGGGAGTGGGGGGTTAGATGCGGGCCGGGCCCAGACTGTCGCGTTCCAGCCACTCGCCCACCTCGACGGGCCGGAAGCCGTCCAAGGCAACGCCCTGGCTCAGCCAGGCGTTCAGGATTGCCGCGGCCGCCTGGCCCATGGGCGCGGGATTTATGTGCAGGGTGGCCAGAGACGGGCGCAGGGCCGCCGGCGGGATGCTGCGGTCGCGAATTGATATAATGGACAGGTCGCGCGGTATG
Source organism: uncultured Brevundimonas sp. (assembly GCA_964543805.1). Classification (GTDB taxonomy): domain Bacteria; phylum Pseudomonadota; class Alphaproteobacteria; order Caulobacterales; family Caulobacteraceae; genus UBA5005. The sequence continues at coordinate 13,717 of CAZJBC010000006.1, read as the reverse complement.
CTGATGCCCAGCGCCTCGGCCGCCCCGACCAAGGCCGCCGCCTCGGCCTGCAGGGTGACGATGACCGTCGGCAGGGCCTTGCGCGACTGCAGCTCCGCCAGCAGGGCGCGCGGGTCGAACGCGTCCTCGGCAAACTCGCAACGCAGGACCGGCGCTTGATGCTCCTTCGCCACAGAAACAAACCCGTCGATGAGCGGCGAGCGGCGATCGGGGGCCAGGACAGTGATCCTGCCGTGACCCAGATCCTTCAGTCGCGCCAGGCACTGGGCCGAGGCCTCGGCGATGGAGGGGCCTACGCGGGGCAGGCCTGCGTAGCCGCCCGCCTGGGTGATCAGGGCCAGCACCGGCGCGCCGGCGGCCGCATAGCCACCCAGGGCCGTACCGGTGCCCCTGGCGTGTACGCAAACCAGGGCATCAACCCGCCGTTGCAGAAAGCGGGCGACCAGCTGGTCATAGCGATCCGGCTGACCCTGGGCGGTCGAGACGAAAAGGCTGTAGCCAATCTCGTCCAGCCCGGCGGTGATCGCTCCCAGAAGCTCGGTGCCCAAAAGGCTGGTCAGTTCGAAATAGACCATGCCGACGGTCATGGTCCGCTCGCTGCGCAGGGCGCGCGCCTGCTCGTTGAGCACATAGCCCAGCTCGGCCGCCGCGGCCTCGGCCTTGCCCTGAAACTTCTTGTGCACCTTCATGCCGCGCAGAGCGCGCGAGGCAGTGGCGGACGACATTCCCGCCCGCCTGGCCACGTCGCTCAATTTGACACTGGGGTTTTTCAACCGGCCGATCCCATCTTCGTTGGCAAGCTGCACTACACCGGGCGTGCCGCCTATTCGAAACTGAAATTCACGGCGCCGGTCGTCATTCTGCTGTCGGCGCTCGACGCCTGCGCGCCCAAACCACCCATGATCCTCGACATTCCGCAGGTTTCAGGGCCCGGGCTGGACGCGGTCAGTAGCCTGCCCCGGCCTTACCGCTCCGCTGACGCCGCCGCCGGGCGGCAGGCTTTCGCCCTGTGCATCGGGTGCCATAATTTTTCGATCGCTGGCGTGCCGGGCAAGGGGCCCAGCCTGCAGGGCGTCTACGGCGCCCATGCCGCGACGCGGCCTGACTTCACCTATTCCGACGCATTGCGCGGCTCAGGCATCGTGTGGGACGCGCCGCATCTGGATCGCTGGATTTTCAATCCCCATGAGGCCCTGCCGGGAACCAGCATGGGCTTCATCGGCGTGCGCAACGACCGCAAACGGCGCGACCTGGTGGCCTATCTGGTTGCCGTCTCACCACCGGCAACATCGCCGCCGCCCGGATGATTTTCCGCCGGCGGTGCGCCAAATTCGCCCGGTCAAACCGGAGCAGTCGACATTGGCTGCGCTTGGCGTAGATTTGCGGCTAAGGGCGTAGGCGGACAAGAACCACGCTCACGAGGGAATGGCCATGATGCGATCGAAGTGGGTGTTGGCGGGGCTTACGGCAGGCTTTCTGAGCCTGGCTTCGGGCGTCCCTGGGGCCTGGTCGCAGGCGCCGGCCGACCCGGTCGCCGCTGGCCTTTTCGACGCCAAGTGCAAGAGCTGCCACGATCCGGCCATCGACAGGGCCCCATCGCGCGCTGCGCTGGCCCAGCGAACGCCGGAAAGCGTGGTCACCACCCTGACCACCGGCTCCATGCAGTTCATGGCGGCGGGCCTGACGCCCGACATGATCCGGCAGGTTGCGGTTTATGTGACCGGCAAGCCGCTCGCGGCCGTGAACGGACCGGCGGCGACCGCGGCCATGCAGCCGGCCGATGTGCTGTGCAAGACGAACGGGCCCATCCACGCCAGCGACGCCGACTGGAACGGCTTTGGCCAGAACCCGGCCGCCAGCCGGTTCCAGCACAAGACCAGCCTGAGCGCCGCCAACGTCGATCGCCTGAAGGTCAAGTGGGCCTTCTCCCTGGCCGGGGGCCGGGCCGGTCAGCCAACGGTGATCGGCGATGACCTGTTCCTGGTGACCTTCGCCGGCGACGCCTTCTCGCTGGATGCGAAGACGGGATGCGTCCACTGGCGCAAGGCCCTGGGCGCCCCGGCGCGGGAATCGCCCATCGTCGCGCACCGGCCGGGCGCCTCGCCCAGCGGCTGGATCGTCTATGTCGGCGACAACAACCGCGACTTCCACGCCCTGGACGCCATGACCGGCGCCGAACTGTGGAAGCTCAATCTGGACCATCATCCGCTGTCGATGCTGACCGGCTCGCCGGTGATCCACGGGGACATGATCTATGTGCCGGTGTCGTCCTCGGAAGAGAACATGGGCGCCCTGGCCAGCTATTCCTGCTGCACCTTTTCCGGCTCGATCAACGCCATCGACCTGAAGACCGGCCATCTGGCCTGGCGGACGGCCCTGCTCGACCCTAAACCCACCCGCAAGAATTCCGCCGGAACCCAGCTCTATGGGCCGGCAGGGGCGGCGGTGTGGTCCCAGCCGACCATCGACGCCAAACGCGGCCAGCTCTATGTGGCGACAGGTGATTCCTACACCGAAGCGGACGCCCCGACCGCCGACGCCGTGGTGGCCGTCGACCTGGCCAACGGCCACATCCGCTGGGTCAGCCAGGTGTCGAAAGCCGACAACTTCCTGATCGCCTGCGGAGCGCGGCGCGGCGTCAACTGTCCGCTGGGCGACATCGGGCCGGACCACGATTTCGGCGCCTCGCCCATTCTGCACACCCTGCCGAACGGTCATCAGATCGTACTGTCCGGGCAAAAATCCGGCCGCGCCTACGGCATGGACCCGGACACCGGCCACCAGATCTGGGCCACCCAGGTCGGCAACGGCAGCGCCCTGGGCGGCGTTGAATGGGGCATGGCCAGCGACGCCCATGCGCTCTATGTCGCCATCTCCGACGCCAACGCGCCCCGCGACGTGGCCAAGCCCGGGCTCTACGCCCTGAACCCCGCCACCGGCGAATTCCTGTGGAAAGACCCGGCCCCGCGTGTGCCCTGCGCCTGGGCCTCACCCCGCTGCAACAACGCCCAGTCGGCCCCGCCGACCGTGATCCCGGGCGTGGTGTTCTCGGGCGGCCATGACGGCTGGCTGCGAGCCTATGCGGCCGAGACGGGGCGGACCCTGTGGATGTTCGATTCAGCCGCCCAGACCTATGCGACCACCAATGGCGTGGCCAGACAGCCCGGCGGCTCGTTCGATCACACAGGCTTCGTGGTCTCGGGCGGGATGATGTTCGCGGTCTCGGGCTACAACGGCGCGACCGGCGCCTACGGCAATCCGCTGAACGTGCTGCTGGCCTTTTCCGTCGACGGCAAGTAAGGGCTGGTTGACGCAAACTTCGCAAACTTGCTAAGTCAGTTGGCGGATTGCGAAGGGAGCGGCGGGCGTGGATCCATCGGCTGAAAGTCCGGCCCTGGCCGCCCTGGCGGATTTGTGCGCCCAAAGGCTGGCGGACCTGCGCGCTCACACCGGCGAGACTCAAAAGGCGTTGGGCGCACGGCTGGGCATGACCGAGTCAATGATCTCGCGCCTGGAGCGCGGCGATCACGTGCCCAGCCTCAAGACCCTGTGCCGCATCGCCGACGCCTTCGACGGGCGCCTCGAGATTGTGTTTCACGCCCATGAGCATGTCCACGCCGATGGAACCCGCCACACCCACCCGCACCGTCATGACGATCCGGACCATGCGCCCGGACACGGAGAAGAGCCATGATCGCGGGACCGCAACTGCTGTTGGTCGGCGCCGTCGCTGGGGTCGGCGTGCTGCACACCATCGTGCCCGATCACTGGGTCCCCATCACCCTGATCGCCCGCCAGCGGGGCTGGACAAGGGGCGAGGTCGCCAGGGCGGCCCTGCAGGCCGGGACCGGCCATGTGGTCTCCACCCTGATCATCGCCGTCCTGGTCTGGCTGGCGGGCGCCGCCTTCGCCCAGCGTTTTGGAAACACCGTCGACACCCTCTCCAGCGTGGCGCTGATCGCCTTTGGCGCCTGGATCGCCCTCTCATCCTGGCGCGAGCTGCACGGGCATGGCGGCCACGGGCACGGTCATTCCCACGGACACCACCATCATCATCACCACGGCGATGAGGCGGGCGAGGTCCACGGGCCCGAGCGGCAGACCATCGCCACCCATGACAGCGACATCACTCTGTCCATCTTCGAGACCGGCCAGCCGCCGAAGTTCCGGCTGTCCGGGCCGCTTGGCGACAGCTTTTCAGTGACGACCCGGCGCGAGGACGGCGCGGAACAGAAATTCCAGTTCGTCGCCCGTAACGGCTACTGGGAATCGGCCGACGCGATCCCCGAGCCCCATCAGTTCAGCGTCACCCTCGCCGTCGACCACCACGGCCACGGGCACGCCTACGAGGCCGCCTTCGCTGAACACGATCACGGCCATCACGACCACAGCCACGCTGGCCACAGCCATGCCGGCCACAGCCATGCGCCGAAGACCTCGTCGCGCACGGCGCTGCTGCTGATCGTCGGCTCCTCGCCCATGATCGAGGGCATCCCGGCCTTTTTCGCGGCCGGCCGCTATGGACCGGGTCTGATCGCGGTGATGGCGGCGGTGTTCGCGGTCAGCACCATCGCCACTTACGTGCTGCTGTGCGTATTTTCGACGGCCGGCCTGCAGCGCGTGCGGCTGGGCGCCTTCGAGCGCTACGGCGAAGTGCTGAGCGGCGTTTTCATCATGCTGGTCGGCGCGGCGTTCTGGGTTTGGTAGCCGGCTTGGCGGCTGCGCCGTCCAGCAGGCGCAGGGCCGCTTCGGTGGTGCGCGGCAGCGGATCCTTGGGCCCCAGTATGCCCAAAGTGCGGGCGCGCAGGCCCAGTTGCAGCAGGAACGGAATATCCAGCTTGGCGCGGGCGACCAGGTCCGGGTCGGACAGCACCTCGGCGATCGGGCCCTGGATCAGGATCTTGCCGCCCTCGAACAAGGCGACGTCGTCGGCGAAGCGGTAGGCCATTTCCACGTCGTGGGTGGTGAACACCAGCGTCGTGCCGGCCTTTTCCAGCGCTTCGAGCAAGGCGAGCAGGTGCTCGGTGCCGTGGTGGTCGAGGCCGGCGGTGGGCTCGTCCAGCAGCAGGACCTCGGGCTGCATGGCCACCAGCCCGGCGATGGCCACGCGCTTTTTCTGGCCGAACGACAGCATGTGGGTCGCCCGGCCGGCCAGATGCTCGATATGCAGGGCCTTCAGGGCATCGGCCACGCGCTGGCGAGCCTCTTCCTCGCTCAGGCCCAGATTCAATGGACCAAATGAGACGTCCTCGGCGACGCTGGCGGCGAACAGCTGGTCGTCGGCGTTCTGCAGCACCAGCCCCACCCGCTTGCGCCAGGCGTTCAGCGAGGCGGTGTCGTGGGCCATGACGGCGCCGTCCAGCAGCACTTCGCCGGCCTGGGGCTTCAAGGTGCCGTTCAGATGCAAAAGGACAGTGGTCTTGCCCGCGCCGTTGGGGCCCAGGATCGCCAGCCGGCGTCCGCGTGCGATGCGCAGGTCCAGATGGTCCAGGGCGTGGACGTTGCCCGGATAGGTGTGAACCAGCCCGCGAGCTTCCAGCAGGCTCATGTGGTGAACCATCCGAACACCAGCACCGCCACCTCGGCGGCGAAGATGACGCCCAGACCGGCCGTGGAGGCGGGCTGGACCGTGCTCAGCACTCTCAGTTCGCCGCTCCAGCCGCGTGCGGCCAGTCCAACCTCCAGGGCCTGGGCGCGGGAGAAGGCGCGTGGGATCAGGTTGGTGATGAGCAGGCTAAGCGAGTTCATGTGGCGCTTGTAATTGCTGTGACCCAGCCGCGCGGCCTGGGCCGCGTTCATATTGTCGGCCGTATCCAGCAGCAGGAAGACAAAGCGGTACATCAACAAGGTCATCTCGGCGATCTCGGCCGGCACGCCGATGCGGCGAAGGCCGGCGACCAGGTCGGTGGCGGGCGTGGTCAGGGACAGGAAGATCAGGCAGTTCAGGCCGGCGAACGCGCGCGCGGCCAGCCGTCCGCCGGTCTCAAGACCGTGCGGGGCCAGGCTGACGTGCCAGCCGTGAAACTGAAACAGCACGGTGGCGACGCCGAGGAACAGAAAGCTTATGGGTGCGGTCATCACCGACCACCACAGCTTGAACGGCACGCCAGCGCCAAAGATCGTCACCCCAATCATAAGCGCCGCGACCAGCAGGGCCGCCGGCCAGGACGGCACGCAGACGGCGATCAGCAGCATGCCGATGGACAGCAGCGCCTTTTCGGCCAGGGATTTGTTGCGCCACCGGTTCAGGTGGGCGCTGGTGTCAATGTGCGCCATCGGCCGGGGGGATCTTTTCTTCGGCGTCGCGGGCCTTGGCGGCGCCGTGAATGCGGCCAATCACATAGCCGATGACACCGGCTCCGAACGCGGCCTGGGCGGCGAACAGCAGGCTCTCGATCTCGGGGCTGGGCGGCGTCCACAGCGAGTGGAACCAGGGCTTGTAACCGGGCCGCAGGGCCACGATGGCGGCCGAGCCCTGATCGTCGGAGCCGCCGAACTGACCGTGGACGAAGATGAGCGGCAGGATCACCAGCAGAGCAACGCCGATCAGCAGCAGGATGTTGGTGCGTTTCGAAATCACCCTCACGCCAGTTTCTCCCTCACCAGACCCAGTTCCTCGAGGATGTTGGTCCGCGACGAAAGGGCGTTCATCACTATGACGGTCAGGAAACCCTCGGCGATGGCCAGCGGCACCTGGGTCATGGCGAACACGCCGATGAATTTCAGGAACGAGCCGACATAGCCGCTGGCGGCGTCCGGATAGGCCAGCGCCAGCTCGACCGAGGTGGTGATATAGGTGGCCCAGTCGCCCAGGGCCGCGGCCAGGAACACGCCGATGGCCATGGACAGGCCCATCTTGCGGCACAGATGATAGACGCCGAAGCTCACCCAGGGGCCGACGATGGCCATGGAAAAGATGTTTGCCCCCAGGGTCGTCAGACCGCCGTGGGCCAGCAGGAGCGCCTGGAAGAGCAGCACGATGGTGCCAAGCACCGCCATGACGCCGGGTCCGAATAGCACGGTCCCAAGGCCGGTCCCGGTGGGGTGCGAGCACGAGCCGGTGACGCTGGGCATTTTCAGGGCCGACAGCACGAAGGTGAAGGCGCCGGAGGCGGCCAGGGTAAGCCGCATCTGCGGCTGCTCGCGCATGATGCGCCGAAGCTTGATCGCGCCGTGAACCACGAACGGCGCGGACACCGCGCCCCAGGCCAGGCAGTGAAGCGGGGGAAGAAAGCCTTCCATGATATGCATAGGCGAGCTCCGTAATCTTCGTTGGGCGATCCGAAGGCAAGGGCGGCGCCGCCCTTATCGTTCGAACGTCCGGCGCACCAGACATATTACGCGTCAAATGCGGCAATCCCTCGCCCGCAGGAATTGCGCTATGACGCAGCCCGCTCGCGGGATTGGCCCGCGCGGCGCGTCTTTGAGGCTATGATGTCCAGGCCCGGTCTCTTTCGCCGTCTGCCGCGCCTGCCCGAAACCTGGCGGGCGCCGGCGGCGATCGTGCTGATCGCGGCGCTGGCCGGGGCCGGCGCCTGGCTGTGGCGCGCCCACGACCGGCAGATGGAGGCAAGGCTGCTGGCCGCTCCCATGGACAAGGTTGCCTCTGATAAGGCCCTGGTGCGCTACGCCAGCGGAAAGGCCCGGCCGCTTTTCGCCCGCTACTGCGCCAGCTGCCACGGCGCCGACATGAAGGGAAAGGCGGGGACCGGCGCGCCCAGTCTGACGGACCATGTCTGGCTCTACGGCGGCGGCGTCTATCGTATTGATCGGGACATACTCTATGGCCTGCGCTCCGGCCGGCAGCGGGCAAACGACCTGACCGAAATGCCCGCCTTCGGCCAGCGCGGCCAGCTCAGCGAGGGCGAAATCAGGAACGTTGTGCAGTATGTCCTGCAGCTGGCCGGCCGCCCGGCCGACGCCACCGCCGCCCAGGAAGGCGCGGCGGTCTATGCCGGCCACGCGGCCTGTTATGACTGCCATACCGGCGACGGGCGCGGGAACATCGACTATGGCGCCACCGATCTTACCGCCAATGTCTGGGACTATGGCGGCGATCCCAAGTCGCTTTACGATTCGATCTATTATGGCCGCCACGGCATCATGCCCGCCTGGATCGGCAAATTGTCCCTAACCCAAATTCGAGCCCTGGCCGTTTATGTCAACGCCGCTTCCCAGCGATAGGCCTCAGGCCCCGGCCGCCGCGCCGCCCCGCCGCCGCGGCTTGATCGGCCTTGCCGGCCGCCTGTTCGGCGGCGCAATGCGCCCTGCGGCTCTGGCCGCGACCGCGGCGGCAGTCGGCCTGGGGATCGCCCTGGCCGGCCTGTTTCACCCGGCCGCCCATGATGCGGTCGCCACACCGCCGGGCGTTGTCGCCCTGGTCAATGGCGAGCCGATCCTGGAGACCGACTTTATCGCCGAAACCGAGCAGTCGGCCGGAACCAGCTTCGACAAGACCACGCCTGCCGAGCGCGCCGCCCAGCTGCGCCGGATGATCGACGAAGAGCTGATGGTGCAAAGAGCCCTGACCCTGGACCTGCCGGAACAGGACACCAATGTCCGCTCGGCCCTGGGCGACAGCGTCACCGCCCTGGTCTCGGCCCAGGTGCTGGGCGAGGGGCCGACCGACGCCCAGCTGCAGGCCTTTTTCAACGCCCACCGGGCCAAGTACGGCACCGACGGGTCCATGACCCTGACGGATCTCGTGCTCAAATACGGCAGCTTCGAGAACGCCGACCAGACCCTCAGCCAGGCCATGGCCGACGCCGCGCAGGCGGCTTATGAGCTGCGCGGCGGCGCCTCGCAGGACTATGTGAAGCAGCATTACGGCCTGGTCGATTCCGGCCGCGTCACCGGCATCGAGCCGGACTTCGCCGCCAGAATCCACTTGGGCGACAAGCTCTATCCGGTCGCCGCGGCCCTCAATGACGGCGCCATATCGGAGCCCGTCGCCGACGCCGACGGCGTGCATGTGATGATCATGGACACCCGGGTGGCGCCGGTCTTCAAGGACTTCGACAGCGTCCGCAACAGCGTCTTCGCCGACTATCAGCAGGACCAGAAGAACAAGTCGCGCGACGACAACCTGAAATTCCTGCGCCGCAACGCCCGCATCCTGCTGGCGCCCGGACACAGCGAATGAGGCTGGGCGGCCGGCTCATCGGGGCCCTGCTGCTGACCGCCCTCTTCGGGCTGGGGGCGTTCGGCGCCCGCGCCCAGGACGAGCCTGCATCTCCGCCGGCCGCGCCCGCGCCCGCCCATCCGGCCGCGAAGGGCCGGCCAAACCCGGTCAGCGCCGCGCGCAATGTCAGCTTCTCCCAGTGGACGGTTCAGGGCCAGACCGTGCGTCTGCGGGTCATGCTGCCGACCGATGCCGCCCGGGCCCTGGGCGACGCCGGTAAACCCGTCCTCAGCAAGGCTGCGGAGGCCAACGCCGTCCACGACCAGTTCACGGTGACGACCGGCGCCAGCGAATGCCCGGCCATCGACCAGGGCGAAGGCATCGGCGAAATCTACACCCTGGCCAGGTCGCCGGGCCTGGACCGGTTCGAGATGATCTTCGTCTGTTCGGCGCCCGGGCCGGTGATCCTGCACGACCGGCTGCTGTTTTCCCGCGCGCCGGGCCACGTGAACTACGCCAGTGTCCAGACCGGGACGGGGCGGGCAGCGCTGCAGCTGTTCACCGCCGGCCGTCAGGCCATAGCCCTGCCGGCGTCGGCCCAGGGCGCGGCGGCGGGCGTGTTTGCTTTTGTCCGGCTGGGCGCGCTGCGGATGCTGACGGGCGCCGACCATCTGCTGATGCTGGCCGGCCTGCTGCTGCTGGCGCTCCGCTGGCGCGACCTGGCGATGATCGCCGCGGGCCTGGCGGCCGGCTATCTGGCCTGTCTGGCGCTGGGCCTGAACGGGTCGCTTACCCTCGATCCGGCCCTGGGTGCGACGGCCCTGGGATTGATGGTCGCCGCGCTTGGCTCGGCCGGTCTTCGTCTGAAGGCCTCCCAGCCGCCCGCCGGGTCCGGCGCGGGCGCGCGCCGGGTTGTCATCATCCTTTTGATCATGGCCGCGCTGGCGGCGACGGCGGCGGCTTTCCTTCACAATCCCCGGACAGGCCTGGCAGCCGGCGGGCTGGCGATCCTGGGCCTGGTTCTGATCTGGGCCGCAACGCCCAACCTGCGCCCGGCCTGGCTGATGGCGGTTCCCGCGGCGATCTTTGCGCTCATTGACGGCATGGGGCCGGCGGCGGATCTGGTGCAGCTGAAGCCCGCGCCGGCGGGCCTGGCGCAGGCGCTGCTTGGCGAAGGCCTCGGCGCAGGGGGGGCGGGCCTGGCCGCGATCGCGCTTGTCATGGGTCTGCTCTGGCTGATGCGGCGCAGGCTTGGCGGTCTGCGTGGAGCGGCCAGCGAACTGGCAGGCGCGATCCTGGTCGGCGCCGGCGTGTTCTGGTTTGTCAGCCGACTCTATAGCTGATACGGCCCAGCGCATCTTGGGGCGGCCGCAGGGCTGTGAGGGAATGAGGCTTACCGCACGTAATATCAGCCAGTTACCCAGCCCGCGGCGCCCGCGCCGATGGGCCCGCCCGGCGTGGAACGATCGATGAGTTTGCCTGAAGACAATGCCGATCTGCTCGCCGGCGCGCCGCTCAGCCGGGCGGTTCAGCTCGTCGGCCGGCTGACCTGGCTGTACGGGATCTATACGGCGGTCATCGTGCTGTTGCTGGCCCTCGGCGCTTCGCCGGTGGGCGGGGCTCTGCGCATGGTTGGCCTGGCCCGCGAGATGGTCAAGGGCGGCCTGGGCGTCACCGCCCTGCTGGCCGTTCTGGTCCCCCTGATTGGCCTTTGCGCCGCCGGCCTTCTGACCCATTCGCGCCTTTGGCGGCGCCGCACCGAAGCGGCCCTGGCCGCCGGCGAGATCGACCGCTCGCCGCCCAGCCTGCTGGCCATCGTCTGGAGGCGCGGTCCCGGCTTCCTGGCCCGGCAGGGTCAGGCGATCCTCCTGCCCCTGGGTCTGGCGGTCATGTCGCTGGCCGCCTGGCTGCTGTGGCCTTCGACCCATGCGCCGGCGCCCGTCGCCAACGACGTCAATCTGATCGCCGCCCTGATCATCGGCCTGGCCTTCCCCTCGCTGATCGCCGAGCGGATGATGAACGGCTTTCCCGCCGCCCAGATGCCCGAGGCGCCGGGCCTTCGCCGCGTTCTGCTGATCACCACCGTCATTCTCGGCGCCGCCGGCGTGGCCGAGATCGGCCGCGGCATAGGCTTTGGCTGGACTGTGTGGGCGCAACGGGCGCTGTGTGGCGCAAGCCTGCTGATCGCCGCCGAGATGGCGGTCCGCGCTCTGGCCCGCCTGTTCCTGCCCGCGCCGCCGGCCGAGACCGCGACTGCGGCCACAGACAGCCTCATTGCTACCCTGCTGACCGCCGGTCCCCGCTCGCCGGGCAATCTGATCCGCACCCACCTGGGCCTGGATTTCGCGCGCAGCTGGGCGCTGCAGTTCCTGGTCGCCGCCGCGGCGCCGGCCCTGACCGCGACCTTGCTGGTCTGCTGGGGTTTGAGCGGCGTCAAGCTGCTGGCCGCCGATCAGCGCGGCGTCTACGAGCGGTTCGGCGCCCCTGTGGCGGTGCTGAAGCCCGGATTTCACCTGTTGCTACCCTGGCCGCTGGGCCAGCTGCGCCCCGTCGAATACGGCACCATCCACACCATCGCCGCCGGCGTCGACAAGGGCGGCGAGGCCTTCGACACCACCGAGCGGGCCGTCAAGGTCAGCGCCGAGAGCACCCAGACCGCCAGCCTGAACCGGCTGTGGGAAACCTCCCACGCCACCGAGGCGGAATATCTGGTCGGCAGCGTCGGCGGCCAGGGCCAGCAGAATTTCCAGATGGTCAATACCGAGATCCTGGTGCTCTACCGCACCGGCATGACCGACCAGGCGGCGCGCCAGTCGGTCTATGGCTCGGCCGATCAGGCCGCCGTCGTCCAGCAGGAGGCCGACCGCCTGGCCCTGCTCTATTTCTCGTCCCACACGCTCGACGCGGTGCTGGGCGCCCAGCGCGAAACCCTGCAGGACACCCTGCGCGCCCAGCTGGCCAGCAAGGTCGACGCAGACCACATCGGCGTCGAGATTGTCGCGGTGCTGATCAATGAGGTCCACCCGCCTTCGGGCGCGGCGCCGGCCTATCAGCATGTGCAGTCGGCCGAGATCGACGCCAACGCCAGCGCCTTCAGCGCCCGGGCCCGCGCAGTGCGAGCCGCTGGCCAGGCTCAGCAGGAATCTCATCACGCCCAGACCGACGCCGAGGCCGTGTCCGTGGAAAAGATGCAGTCCGCCACCGCCGACGCCTATCAGTTCACCGCCGACCGCAAGGCCTATCAGGCCAGTTCCGGCGCCTTTCTGCTGGAGCGTCGCGCCCAGATGGTCGAGGGCCTGGCCAACCGCCGGATGATGATCATCGACCACCGACTGTCGCCGGCCCAGATACCGCTGATCGACACTCGCGGCGCGGCGGCGGTCAGCGGCAGCGGGGTTCCGTCCGCGGGCCCGGGCCGCCCCTATGTTCCCGACCGCGCCCCCGCCACCGCCGGCGAGGGCCCGTCCCCCGCCAGCACCAGCGAACAGGCGGCTGCCGACAATGACTGACAAACCGACCAACCGCGCCATCCCGCGCTCCAGGAAGTGGTGACCGACCGTGTCCGCTCATGACTTTGATTTGAACCCTCTCGACGCCGAGACCGAGGACGAAGAACCGCAAAGCCGGTTCCGCATCATCGTGCGCGCGGTGCTGGCCACCGTGATCGTGGTGGTGGCGATCCTGGCCACCTGCGTGGTCATGGTGCCCGCCGACGAGGCCGTGGTGATCAGCCAGCTGGGCAATCCGGTGCGGGTGATCACCAAATCGGGCCTGGCCTGGAAGCTGCCGGCGCCGCTGGAATCGACCATTCCCATAGACCTTCGCCTGCGCACCACCTCGACCGGCCTGCAGAACGTCGGCACCCGCGACGGCATCCAGCTGCTGGTCCAGACCTACGCCGCCTGGCAGGTGCCCAATGATCCGAACCAGATCCGCCAGTTCCTGCGCGCCGTGCGCAACGATCCCAACGAGGCGGCGGTGCAGCTGCGCCAGTTCGTCGGCGCCCAGATGGGTCTGTCGGCCAGCAACTTCAATCTCGCCGACCTGGTTAACAGCGACCCGGCCGCCGTGCACATCGACCAGCTGGAAGCCCAGCTGTCCCAGCAGGTCAGCGCCAAGCTGCTGCAAAGCTACGGCATTCAGCTGCGCCAGGTGGGGATCGAACGCATGACCCTGCCGGCCGTCAGCCTGACCGCCACGGTCAACCGCATGGCCTCGGAGCGCGAAGTCGTCGCCTCACAAAAGACCGCCGAGGGCAACCGTCAGGCCGCCCAGATCACCGCCGACGCCGACCGCGACGCGCGCGAGGTCGTGTCCACGGCCCAGCGCAAGGCCACGCAGACCGAGGCCGACGCCGAGGTCGCCGCCTCCGCCGTCTACGCTCGCGCCTACCAGGCCAATCCGGGGCTTTACACGACCCTTCGCTCGCTGGAGGCGGCGCGCAACGCCATGGGGCCGAACACCACCCTGATCCTTCGCACCGACTCGGCGCCCTTCAAGGTGCTGAGCGACGGGCCCGGCGGAGCGGCCGCCAAGTAATGACCCAGATGCCGCCCGAATCCATCGATGACGGCCCTCCCCCGGCCGCGCCGCCTG